>CAYXQH010000716.1:0-3347 GCA_964467425.1 uncultured Saprospiraceae bacterium | reverse complement strand
TCTAAATTCCCACCAATCGCAACACTCACTCCAGGTACCGTGTTTGATGATAATGCACCGACCTTCGAGTTCTTCATAGGTGAAACCAGGAATAGTGAACGTAATAGAGGACTCTTGCGAATTAGAAATAGAATGTATAATAGTCGTATTATCCAGGTTATCAGATTCGCAAGGAGCGCCTTCGTCCTTTAAATAGATGGTCCAACCATGGTGTGGAGCATCCGTTTCAGCAGAAACAGTAATTTCCAGTTCATTATCAATATTGCACATGGTCTGGCTGAAATAGGGGTTGAATTCACAATTTTTTGCGATATCACTCGGACACTCATAATTAAAGCAAGATTCAACAGGCTGATGGTCACTAGGGTTGTCAAAGTTGTCATCATCATTTAACGTATTAAAAGTGACGCCTGAAACGTGACTATCCGAAGAGTTGAGATACATAATGTAATCAATGATTTTATTTTCTTCTTCATTGGTGCCTGGGGGAGTATCACCAGTGATGTCAAAAGAAGAAGATAGATTCAACGTTCTTAATAAAAAACTATACATGGCATTAGTATCTGGTTTTTCACAGTCGATGTGGATTTCATCATGATATTCCTCTGGAACATCCTCCCAATTATCCCATGTTTCCAACTCAATATTTAGTTCCAATAGAATTTCATAGGTTATGATTTCTAAATCAATAAGGCCAACCACCCTATACCAAATACAATTCAACTCCGCTTCCGGGTCAAAAGGCCTTTCTGGATAATAAGAGATATTCAAATCTCCTCCCAACAAAACAGCTTCTGGACAAACTATTTCTTGTAGTTCCTCCAAGTATTTTGATAATTGTATCATTTGCAAGGTCCGGGCTTCATAATCTCCTATACATGAGCCTGCATCCAGGTGGGTGTTGATCGTATGGATAAAACAGCCAGGCTCCATTAGTATTTTAGTGTAAAGAAATCCTTTATCTTTAAGTCTGTCATTTGCACAACCTGTTAAGCCATTTTCAGCATCATATTCTCTAAAGATGCCACTGGTAATAGTATGCTTGCTTGCGGTGAGTAATCCTGCTTTTTTTACATTCCTAATGAATGGAAATCCAAAATCTTCTAAACATTCTTTTAGCTTTTTAATAGCTCTGCTTGTCCAAACTTCTTGCAAGAGTATTACATCGTAATTATCTGCAATCTCTCCTAGAGCATCACAAATGTCATCCGGATGTGCACCGTCAAGACTGCCGACTCCGCCAAAAGGTCTTGGTTTTAGTTTCGTATTCCAGGTGAGGATACATATGTCATGGGTTTCGCCGTTACCTAGTGTAATTGTTGAGGTTTGTGTTTTAAAATAATCTGAGCTAGAAGCATTCAGACTAAAACAGAGCATCAGAAAAGATAAAATGATGCTAACTCTGTTCATTAATTTCGTTTCAGTTTTCATTTCTTATATTTTTTAAATTCGCCTACTCTTTACAGGATTTTCAGCATTCTCCTTTTTATTATTAGCATAAAAAAATAAACGCAAGGACTGAGCATTGTCAATCCTTGCGACTTACTAATATATACTGACAATTCGTTATGGTCTATTTTGAATCCCGCTAATTGGGAATACTCATAATTGTCAGTATTCAATAAAAAGGTGGGTGCCAAACGGTTTTAACCGGGCACACCTGTTGTTTGATTTTTTGGAATATTGTCAGTAAAAATTAAAAGAGAATTATCCGCCAAAAGCGGACAAGTTTTCAGAGCTTTATATTTTTTGTTCGATCGTTAATAACATCTATTTTAAAAACGTAACCAGTAAAATGAAAAAAAATAATCCCGAGCTCTCATAGGAGAAGCCGGGATTATTGAAAAGCGGAGGTTGTCTATTCTTTTTGAAAATAAATCAAGTTAATAGTGCTTTATTCCATCACTACAACTTTTTCTACTTGCAGTAATTTGTTTGTATTAGAGAACTTTACGAAATAGATTCCGGTTGATAATCCTTGAATATTTATTTCATTATTCCATCCATCATTCATAACAACTGTTTTTACTACTTCTCCCGAAAGGTTGACTAGTTCAATTCGCTCTAGTTGTTCATTCAATACTTTTTCTGGATACTCTATCTTAAGCGTAGGAGACTGAGATAAAGAAATTGGGTTTGGATATATCTTTTGATGAAGTCTAGTGGTATTGTTCCCGAGGCCGTCTTCTCCTCCTCCGTCTATTCCTTCACATTCTTGAAGATAACAAAACTCATGGTTTGCCTGAAGCGTTTCAAGACGATAGCCGGTTAAGCAGCCATTTTCATCAAAATATCTAATTTCAAAATTGGCAAATGATTCACAAAAAGGATCATTAGTATACACCTCACATTCCATTGTATATTGGAAAGGAGAAGATGGGTTTTGTACTACAGTGGTACCATTTAAGGAAGTGACTGTAATTTCCCATGTTCCAGAAAGTGGATAATAAAAATAGATGTCGAAAAAGTATTGAGAATAGGAGTAAACAGGGAAACCGTTTTGGCATTCAAATTCACAAGTCGAATCTATTTCTATACTTCTAAGGTCAACTTCTACCCATTCTGGAGGACAGCCTTCTCCGCAAGGTTCACATTCAATGGTATCCGTAAACGAAACCCAATAGCAAATGGTGCCAGGGATAAAAGAATGCAATTCCACGGTAAAGGTTTCTCCATCCTCTATAGTAAAGGAAAAGCAGGCTGAGGTGGAAGCATTAATGACATCTCCTCCGCTGTTTTTCAAAAGCCAAAGAACACTTACATCAGGAAAGCTAGATAAATTATCAATACAATAAGTGAAAGCACAAGTAGACGTTTGCGTCAGAGAATCAAAAGTACAGGAAGTCTGTTCGTTTGAGATTTGGAAGTGAGGCTCTGGTTCTTCGCAAACAGGATCTTCGCAACCAAAATCGACAGGAATGGAATCACAATTCATAAGAGTACCATCTGTACAATAAATGTCTAGTGTTACATGAGTAAGGTTTTGATGTAAATTAGCATCGACGATAACACCATGATGTACCATGTTGTTTCCTTCAAACCAATAGACTTCACCTAAAGTGTTCGCCAATTGCCAATTTACACCATCGTCAGATGTTTCAAGTGCATAATCTACTAACTGACCTTTTGGTAAATTACAAGGATCCTCACATGGGATTCCCTGCCAATTTTGATCATAATCACAGTAGGCGACTACTCTCATAAATTCAGGACAAGGACATTCTTCGTTAATTTCTATAGCTGGACTTGAGTTACTATTATTTTCAAAGTTAGAGTTATTTGCATGGATACTAACTGTAGAAAGACAGATGAAAAGGATAAAAAGAAATAAGGGTTTAAAGTTATTT
>CAYXQH010000715.1:0-3354 GCA_964467425.1 uncultured Saprospiraceae bacterium | reverse complement strand
TGATCAACATTTTAAAAAATAACTATAATAGTAAATGAAGCAATAGGTTTATTTAAATACGCCAAAAAATGCCAAACGGGCATCTTCTTTACATAGAAGCTGCCCGTTTGTTTAAATTACTGGAATTAGAGGCTATCCTTTTGGACTCTTTTTATAAGTTTCAAGCCTTAAAATATTCTCTAAAGACCTATTGTTTTTTAAAGAAAAATAGTATTATTGCGTTTAACAAACGAAAATTTCTAATCATATGAGATACGTTATCAACTTAGCTTTATTCTTTATAATCTGTGGATTAATTTATGTTCTATACTCTAGTATACAGGAACCTATCGCATTTAATACCGAAAAGACATTACGTCAAGGTGCAGTTGAAAGCCGATTAAAAGCTATTAGAGCTGCTCAGGGGGTTTTTCGCGAGATTCAAGGTGAAGGGTATTCTCCTGATTTTGATAGTTTAGTTCAAGTTATTCGAACTGGGCAAATTCCGATCGTTTCAGTGATTGGAGATAAAGATAATGTTGAAAATCCAACCATTACCTATGATACGTCTTATGTATCGGGGATGGATAAAATAGCTGAAATAAATGAAGGGAATCTAGAATTCACAATCATTTTAGATTCTTTAAGATATGTTCCTTATAGTGGAGGGATGGAATTTGATATTAAAGCAGATACTATTACTTATCAGCAAACGCTGGTAAATGTTTTAGAAGTTAAAACACAAAAGAAGAACTATATGGGTAAATATGCATCTCCGCATTTTGCGCGCTATGATGCTACTTATGACCCCGATGCATATATTAGGTTCGGAAACCTATCTGCTCCAAACCTAACAGGAAATTGGGAATAAGCATAGATATATACGAAGAATCCTTTGTAAAAAATGCACTTCCTTCCTATAATCTGTCTGCACTTGTAGGTGCAGACAGGTTTTCTTTTTTAGGATTTGATCAGGATCAGCAAAAAGTTCAATTTTTAAAAAGCTATACGATCCATTCTAATGAAGAAGTCGAATTAAAGACGTTCGTGCATCAGGTTTATAATCAGGATAATTTATTGAATGCACCTTTCCAGCATTCTTATGTGTCTATTGTAAATAATTTCAATACCCTCGTTCCGGAAAGATTATACGCTGAAAAATATCATTCCACCTATCTTGAAAAACTTATTCCTAATGATTTGAATGCGACCTATTTGGTTGATGATATCACTGAGCTGGAAATGAAAACCGTTTACAGCCTGGATCAAGGATTAAAAAATATTTTGGATGGATATTTTCCGAATGCTTCTTTTTTTCATGCAAGTACTTTTTTTCTAAAAGGAGCAAGAGAACTTTCCAAACACCGAAAAGGATACCAGCTCTATCTGAATGTATTAGGAAGTAATTTTCAAATTGTATTGTTCGAAAATCAGGACTTAATTTTTAGCAATGCTTTTGATTTCAAAACATCCAAAGACTTTATCTATTTTACGATGTTGATTTTTGATCAGTTTAAATTGAAACCCGAAGTGGTTCCGCTTTATTTGTCAGGGCAAATCAGTGAGAATTCTGAAATTTATCAAATGATTTATAAGTATATTCGGCATATTCATTTTGTTCAATTACCAAACTTTCTCAATTTTGGTCCTCGTATAAAACAAGAGACCAGTCATCATTTCTTCGACCTTTATTGTTCTAAATTATGCGTATAATCGGCGGAAAATTTAAGGGGCGAAAATTTTACCCTCCTGCTAAAAACTGGCCAACCAGACCTACTACTGATTTTGCCAAGGAAGGGCTTTTCAATATCATCAATAATAATTTTGACTTTGAATCACTGAAAGTGCTAGACCTTTTTGGTGGAACAGGTAATCACAGTTACGAATTTATTTCGCGTGGATGCACAGATGTAACCTATGTGGACAAATTTAGAGGCTGTGTCAGCTTTGTACAAAAAACGGCGGAAACTTTAGAAATTGAGGATTATATTAAAATATATAAATCAGACGTTTTTAGATTTATTAAAAGTAGTGGCCAGCAATATGATTATATTTTTGCAGGACCTCCATACCCCCTCCCCACACTTGATACCATTCCGGATGTAATTTTTGATAATGATTTATTGAAAGATGAAGGCTGGCTGGTATTAGAACATAACCCAAATCACGATTTTAAAGAGCATCCCAAATATCTGAATCAAAGGCATTATGGGAAAACAATCTTTAGTATCTTCACACCTGAGCCCTAATTTTAACAATATTTACTGAAGAAAACTCGTATTTTGAGAGTGATCTTACTTTTTTGAGTTGCAGAGTAATTTTAAACAGATGAAAAAATACTTCATTCTTCTATTCTCTCTCTTTGCTACCTGTGTCATGTCTCAGGATATAAGTGGATACTGGCGTGGTACCATCACCCAAAATGAAGGTGGCTACCGTTCAGAATACGTCCTTGAATTAAGGATTACTCAAAAAGGCGACTCTATTACCGGGAAATCATTTGTATTTGTTGATAATATCTTTGCAGAAATGGATATCAGTGGAAATTTCCATTCAGGTATTTATTTACAGTTAAAAGATGATAGAATTGTCACCCATGAGGAGTTAGACGGCATGGAATGGTGTATTAAGTCCTATCAACTTTTATTGAAGAAAAAAGGAGCTGAATGGAGGCTGGAAGGGCATTGGCAAGGATTAACTAGCTTTTCTAACTGTATTCCTGGCCGGGTTTACCTCAAAAAGACCATTCCAAGGACCTGATTATCGCTGATCAGAAACTTATTTTCCATTTCTCTTGTTGCTTACCAGAAAAAACATCTAAAACTTCTTGCTATCAAGTATAAAAGATAAATTTGCGTCCAAATTATCTTAGGTGCTACTAAATGAGGATTGTGTAAACCTCTGCGTTTTCTCTTTTCCTCAGCGGTGGATTAAAAACCAAGCAAGAAAAAGTATTTAAGTTTTTTTATTCTATCAACAGCCAGTATAAACTAGAGAAATGAATATTACCAATATAATCGAAGACGGGGTCATCAAGGCCGTATCAACATTGTATGATGCGGAGATCAATGCTAGTAATATTACCATGAATGCGACCCGGAAAGAATTTACTGGTGACTTTACCGTAGTGACTTTTCCTTTTACAAAAACAGCTAGAAAAAAACCAGAAGTAATTGGGGAAGAAATGGGCGCTTTTCTAGTCGAACATGTAAATGAAATAGCTTCGTACAATGTGATCAAAGGATTTTTGAATCTTGAAATCAATGATCAATTTTGGAAGTCATTCCTGGAAGAAGTAAGTACTATTGAAAATTATGGAACGCAAGCTTCTAACGGGAAAAAAGTCATGGTGGAGTTTTCCTCTCCCAACACCAA
>CAYXQH010000714.1:0-3367 GCA_964467425.1 uncultured Saprospiraceae bacterium | reverse complement strand
TGTTTAGTCCGACTGCCGTATTAATGTAACTGTACAGTTCATCACCATTATAGTCAGACCAGGCAACACCAATGATACGCCCATAGTCACCTGTTTTCATAGTGACAGGAGATACAGCAATTGCCATTCCATCTCCATTACCTGAGGATAAAATATAATCACCTCTGGAAACTCTACCCATGACCTTTACTGGAACCTGTCCCATAAAAGCAATACGCTCATAAAGGTGTTCTTTTCCAGCATCAGGCATTGCGCCACTAATCATTGGATTTTCAGAGACCACCATATAGTTGTCCGCATCAACAAAAGTCTTGGATACTCTTCCACCTTTTACACCAACAACATCTCCCAAAGTCATTAACTCGTTCTCATCTTGTTTTTCTAAAAACTCAGCATAATCTGCTCCGCCGGACTCGAAGGCAACACCAAGGTTGAGTTCGTTATACGTGATATAACCACCTAGTTGAATACCATCAACGGTCATATCAATAAAACTCCAAATCGCATCATCACAATCTCCCGCTACGCATAGACCAGAAGCAGCTACAGCATTTATACCAAATCGAATAATGGCGGTTACAAAATCTATCGTTAAGTTGTAGGCTCCAAAAGCATAGTCATTATTAAAGTATTCATTTGCGGCTACATTAGGTGCTGGTTCATTTTCATCAGTAGATGAATCGATAATGTCATCTAATCCTGGGACTTGACCTATCGTTGCCTGCACTACACTTACTGCGATTCCTGTCAACCCATTATTTCCTTCAATTCTTCCTTTTGCAACTCCAGTGCCTCCCCAAAAAGAAATATAATTATTGGCTCGGGAAGGATTATCAGGGTTTAGTTGAATAGCAATACCTTGTTGACTTCCAGCTACTCTCAATGGATAAGCACCAATGTTATCCTGAGTTGTTCCAGCCATTTCAGCATTGATGATAACCGCATCATTGAGCAATGATAATCCATCAACTTTAATATTTCCGGATAATTCAGTGTTGTACCCTTCATTGACAAATAATTGATTATTGATGTCTGTTCGACCATCTACTTGTAAGGTATTGTTGAGTGTTGTCGCTCCATCAACATTTAGAGTACCGGTTAGTTCCGTTGGATTATTTCCAGTGACATTAAGACTGTTGTTCAGTGTCGTTGCACCATCAACATTTAGTGTACCAGATAAATTTGTTGCGGAGCCTTGGTTTACGTTTAAATTATTATTTAAATCACTAACACCACTAACATCTAATTTATTCAAATTGGTATTTTGATGAACGATTAAATTCTGAAACTCGCCATCTGTAAAATACGCCGTTCCTTCTACATATAAATCACCAGATAGGGTAGTGGTACTTCCATTATTGACATTCAAGGTATTATTTAAATTAGTAGCTCCGTCTACATCCAGTGTAGAAGTAGCAATGATTTCCCGATGTTTTACATAAGGAATATAGGTGAGTTCTTGCTGACTAAATTGGACAAATCCGTTACCGTCGTTTAAGTCAATATCCACCAACAATGTTTTTTCATCGCTCCAATAGATTTGATTAAATTGAGCAGCGGTTCCACCGGATACTGTTCCTTGCCCAATCATCAAGTTGACCATACCAAAAGGATCTGTTTCGGTGCTGTGAATTTCCTGATATTCAGTTGCACCAGTATTATCCAAAATAGTGAACTTTACTTCCAAAGGAGCATTGGGTAAATTGTTTGCAGCGATATCGACTCCCGGAATTTCCTGAGGATTATTGTCGATGATAACGGCCTGATAAGAGATTCCGTCAATCTGTGCATGGAGTGTTGTCGCTCCAAATGTTATCAATAAGAATAGTAAAATTTTATAATTCATGATATTTCGTTTTTAAAGGGTAGTTTAAAAGGGACAGTAAACGTTTGAAAGATTAATTAAAAAACCGATGCTGAATTGATGAGCTAATAGTTTTAATTGCTCATTATCATTACCAGAGCTTTGCGAGTTCAATAGGGAGTATCCTACTTGATATTGAAAAGCAATAGCTGACTTTCTTGATAATTCGTAACTGGCTAGAATGCCACCCCACATCATAAGATTCAAAGGGTTGTATTCGTCAGAATTACGAATGTCAAAAGCTTGATCATTGATTACCTGTGTACCTCTTATAAGATACTCGGCACCAATATTCCCAGAGAAGGCTAAAGAAAAATCTTCAGCTTGAAGAAATCTAAGGTCTAAGCCAGAACGTAATCCGGCATAAGTCAAATCCCATTCAAAGAAATTGTCTAAGCGTGGATCGCTTCCTATTGCACCGTATTTGTTCCAACTGACACCATAGGTGAAATAAAGACTACCGCCACGAACCATTAAATACCTGTTGCCAACTCCAAAGTGAAACTTTCCAGTAGCCTGTAGATTTTCTAAGGCAATACCTTGAGAGTTTTGATAGCGAAAATTAGAAACGGTCGATCCGGTTTTAAGAAAAAGCTGTTGAGCAAAGCCAAGTTGAAAAGCTCCGATCGTAAGGACTAGTGTAAAGATTGCTGTTTTCATTAGTGTTTAATTAATTTAATTGCGAATGTTTGTGATCTCATCTGCCCTCTAAGTACATAGGCACCTATTGGTAGATTATCAAATTCGAGGGTTAAATTCTCGTTGGGGTCATGTGTTGCTTGATAAATCAATTGACCCGTAATATGATGTAGGGAAATGGTTATAACGTCGATTAGTATTTCTTCAAAATTTAGATGAATGGTTTCATCGAAAGGATTCGGATAAACGAGAACATCTAGTTCCGTATCAAATCCGCTGTTGACCAGAGCTGCCTTGATAGGTTGTAAAAAACCTTGTCTTAGTTGATAGTTATCTGATTGATAGGTATTGATAACACTGGCCTGGCCTATAGACTGTTGAAAGAAGTAACTTTTATTATTGGCGTAAACAAACTCAGAACTTCCATTTTGAGAAAGCGTTTGTTTCATCATACTTTGCCCGCAAAGGAGGGAACTACAGAGCATAGTAATGATTATTAAAGCGTTGGTTTTCATTTTGGTCTTTTTAAGATTATTAATTCTTTTCAAGACCATATATCCTCAGGAAAGGAAAGGTTACCCTCTTAGCAGGAAAAAAATAAATAAAAGGGTAGAAGTGGCTTAAAATAGGTTTTAGGCTGATTTTATCAATAAGTTAACTAGAAATTGATATTATCTCTGGATAGGTAGGAAAGGAAATCAATAACATGGATTAATCGAAGGTAAGCCCATCAATATTAGCTGTGTTGATATCTAATTTGTGATTTTTAGCTTAAGAGCCCGGGTTAAAATATTTAAAATATAACATAGAATTCCAAATTCCAAATTCCAAATTCCAAATTCCAAATTCCAAATTCCAAATTCC
>CAYXQH010000713.1:0-3372 GCA_964467425.1 uncultured Saprospiraceae bacterium | reverse complement strand
GAAAAGTCATAGAGGTTGAAAATATGGTTTTGTGAGTTATATAGTTATGTGGTTCATTGGATATAACCTACATAACTATATAACCATATCACTTATAATTATTGGTCAATTACTTTATCATTATCTCAGACGGAAATTACTGGTTCCTAATATTCCGATATCCGTATAAGCAATGACTCTGTAATATCCTTTTTTAAGTTTACTACTTAAGTTGTGTGTAAAAGAAATACGTTGATTTGATTCGATCTTTATTTCTTTTTGTTCAGCAGCAATAATATCTGTTGTCTGATCATTAACAGAAACCTGCGCTTTGATCGGATTGTCTAATTTTATTGGAGAAGAAGTTTCGTCAGTAATAACCAAATAAACTGGGCGAACTCCTTGGTATTTGTCTGGTACATTGGTCAAGTCAAAACTTGCTTTTAATCGTTTAGCACGTCGGCTTTTGGCAGTTGCTTTACTGTTTTTCTTTTCCAGCTCAACCTGAAAAGCAGTTGCTTTAAAATTTGCCATGGTAAGGTTGTCGATCTCTCCCTGCATAGAACGATTGAGGTTGGCGAGTGCAGCATTATCATCGCGGGCTTTGCCTAAGTCTTGCTCCAGGATTCCTGCTTTTTCTCGAAGGTCTGTATTTTCTTGCTGTAGCGAAGAGATTTGATTTTCCAGCTGTGCTTTTTGCTCCATTAAGTGCGAAATCTGAACGGTCAGGCTTCCTACTTTTAGGTCTTCAGCTTCTGCATCAGCCTTCAATTTTGAGATCGTTTTATTTCTGCTTCTGACTCTTGATTTTTCTTTAGCTAAAGTATTGGCTAGAGAGTCGTTTACCATCGTTAAGTCTTCATAGCTTGATTGCAAAGAAGCTACTTCCTCTTCCAGGCTAGTTTTTAATTGTTCGAGGCTACCCATCTCCGTAGTCAGGGCAGAATTCTCGGATTCCAGATTAGTGATCTGCTGCGCTTTTTCCTGCCCTGAGAAATAAGACCAAGCTAACAACATGGCTAAAAGGATGGCAAGGACAATAAAAACATTTCTTACTGTATTATTCATAAAGGACTAAATTTAATGAGGTTGTTTTTAAAATTAAATTAAAATAACGTATTCAGAATCTGGAATCGTATTTTAAAATAGATAAAGCAAATAACTTTGGATGGGGCAAAATTAGTAAAATCATCAGGATTATACTAAAAATGGGAAAGGTTGTTGAAAAAAGTGGTAGGAATGAATTCAGAAAATTCTAGGAGAATGAGGAGATGCAAAGATGAAAATGGTATTCGGCTTTAGATTTCCGGAAGGACCGAATTACTAAAGCTGAATACCAGACACCGCTTTCGCTAATTTCCGCTTTTAATTCTGCCGGATTCATTTTCTAAACCAGCATTTCTTCTTCTTGATTTGACTTGCTTATTTCCAAAAGCATAGGAAAAACTTAGCCGAACCTTTCTACTATCCCAACCGCCCGTTCCGCTAATGTATAATGGACCTAAAGAGCTTTCTATCTCCCAGTCAGTGGTTTTGAAAATATCACTGATGGAAACTTTCAAATTACCACGGCCATCAAAAAGCTTTTTCTGAATTCCGGCATCGATTGAATACTGTTGTTTCGCTTCAAAATTTCCTTCGAAAATAGAAGCACTATTATACCAGCTAGAAGCTTCGAAAGAAAAGCCCTTTGGAAGCGTAAAGGTATGTTGTGTATACAAGCTTAAAGCTGGAGTGCTTAAGTCGAATGTTTTGCCAGGTCCAAAATCCCCTTTGCTATGTACGATGTATCCTGTAAGGTTGGTATAACTGTTCCACCACTTGGTAATTGGAATTGCACCACTAATGTTGATGTTATAATTTTTCTGACTAGCAACATTCAAATGTGTAATTGATGTGGCATTAACTCCAGCGGTATCTGTGATTTGGGCAATCATATCGGTTGTATGACTGTAGCCAATACTAGTGTTTAAAAAATAATTAAACGTATGGGTTAGTTGTACTGCGTTGGTATACTCAGGGTTTAAAAAAGGATTTCCACCTTCAAAAGTAAGTTCGTCGATTTTATCTTCAAAAGGATTTAAATCCTGATAGGAAGGTCGGTTTATGCGACGACTATACGTCAATTGAAAACTGTTCTTTTCGTTAAGCTGGTAAGTCATACCGGCTGATGGAAAAAAGTCGATATAATTTCTTTTTACATTATCGTCATTGGTAGGGACCATGCTTTGTAGATCGCCTTCCGAATTGGTTTGCTCTACGCGAAGGCCAGCCTGCATACCGATTTTTTTTATTTGAGTGGAATAATTGATATAACCAGCATTTACATTTTCAGTATAGGTGAAAGAGTTGCTACGATTGGGGTCTAAGATCGCATCTTCTCCAAGGACGTTATAAAAATCGAACGTATTATCCGTTCTGACTAAAGCGACCTTTGCACCGTAGCCAAGCTTTCCTTTTCCGACGGGTTGTTCCAGATCGATTTTGGTAGTATAGATATCAATGTCTGTTGGCGTATTGTTTTTATAGATTCGCTGGTTTAAGGTTTGAGTCTCACTTGGGTCTTTATAAAAATTGGGCTGCATGGCAGTTGCATCATTTCTGTAACGACCATAATCCGCATCGAAATTAATCGTCTTTCCTTTTCCATCTTCAAATTGATAATTTAGGTTGAAATTCAGATTCGAAGAATTATTTAATGAACGACTTTCTGCAATTAAAATACTATCAATGGTGTTCTCTCCTTTCATTCCAATATTTGCCCGGCTGTCGCTGTTCCAATATCCATCAGAAAGATTGCCATTTACCATGACGCCAATCGTGTTTTTCTTATTTAAAAAATAATCAACACCGGTTTTAAAATTATGACTTTTCCAACCACCCCACATATCAGTAGTCTGATCGAAAAACAATCCATTTTGCTCTCGGTACAAATTAAGATCATTGATGTTTCTACCATCATTATGGCTGTAATTTCCAAATACATTGACTTTTTTGTCTCGATAATTAGAGCTGATCGATCCGTTATAACTTTTCTTTATACCTTGGGAATAACCTAAATTAATATTAGCATTCGTACCATGTCGCTTATCTTTTTTAAGTCGAATGTTAATGATGCCACCAGTTCCTTCCGCATCGTATTTAGCAGATGGATTCGTGATAATTTCTATGTTATCAATTTCTGAAGCTTGCATGGTTTTTAAAAAAGCTGCGAGGTCATTTCCAGAAAGGGGAGAAGGTTTTCCATCAATATAAATCTGGACGCCACTTTTGCCAAGCATGTTAATATTATCATTATGGTCAACGACGACGCCAGGAGCTTTTTTCAAAAGTTCTAATGCATCGCTTCCAGTTGCATTGACACTACCTTCTACATTGAAAACCATTTTGTCT
>CAYXQH010000712.1:0-3372 GCA_964467425.1 uncultured Saprospiraceae bacterium | reverse complement strand
TATGTTTTTAATAATTAATAGTAAATGATCTTCGAACAATCCAAAACACCTTTTAACTTAAAACCAAAAAAGGTGTTTTCTCATACTTTTCCTCTATCTTAGGATTTAACAGAATTCTGAATTTCCAGCTACCACATCACAGTCCAGTGACGCCCTATCAGAAGGACAACTCCCTGCGGGATCAACAGGTCTTGTTCCTTGACGAAAAATCATTCCCCCTTGTACTATTCTTAAGTTACCCATTTTAAGTTTACTGATTTTAAATTTCTTAAAATTGAGCTTACTTTGATCTTGATTTATTTTTTTCATATCGATTGCATTTAATGTTAAAACTGTTTAGTTAATCATTGTAGAAAGTTTCGGGCATTTAATCCGAAAGAGTATAAAACAGCCTCCCTAACTTTAAGGAGGCTATATGGTTAAAATGAACAAGGCGCAGCAATAGGACATGGCTCAAAAGGCGTTGCCACATAGCCATTACAGCTTCCATCAGGGCACCATTCACAACAGAAACCGGGCTCATCACCAGGACCGCAAAATATAAATCCCCCACTTATTGTTTTTTGTTCTTTTTTATCTAGAATCGCTCCCAGATTTGAAATGTTATTAAACATTGTTTTACGTTTTTAAAATTAATTTTCTTGATCATTTTAAGACACTCAAGTTTGTGTCTATTCTTCGCGAAAGAATTTCTTTTTCTTTAAAATTGTTCATTTTAAAAGACTTAAGCCGCTTCGGATTCCTCAGGCATATCTTTTAAGTCTTCAATAAAAAAGGATAAATCGTCTATTTGATATAATTCACTGGGGAACTTTTTCCCATACATTATAGTTTCTGGCGTATAATTAATCTTGTTTGCAGAACACCATTTGCGATGTGCTGTGATGATATCTATCACTTCAATAGAAGTGATGTCATTATAAATATATTCTTGAAACCAGGTATCAGTATTCTTATGGGTATACCAAGTATGTAATGCTTCATAACTTTTCAATGAATCATTTTGATATAGTTCGCATACTGTGAATGCAATCTTATATGCAGGATTTGTATGATCCATGGGAACCCCAAAGACTATTTTAAGATTTACATCTTCAGGATATATCTTTAGTAATTTATCGTATGACAAAAATGTTTTTGAACAAAACCCACAAAAGGGATTGGTAACAGCCGTAAGTTGAATAGAAGCATTAGGATCACCAAACAAAAGTGTATGCTTTTCAGATATGGGTTCATAATCTGTTTGTTCTCGATGGAGTGCAGAGAAGAAAAATTCTTTATGTCGCTTAAATTTATAATATGCTGTACGGGTATGCTCTAGTTTAATCGTGCGCTTCCAGAATCTTTTCAAGATTCTCCATCCCAAAAGCATAAGAAAAAAGATCCCTCCTATTTTCAAAAAATAAGGGATTGAAAAACTCCAATATTCAAAAACACTTAGTTGAAAGGAAAACTGTGCCATTAGAACTCCAGAAATCAACAAGCAAAGAAAACACCACTTCTTCAATACCATATATTGAACATACAACGTATATAGTACTATAAGCACTGACAAGAGCGTACAGATAAAATATGATTCTAGAGGCACATTCAGAAATACCAAAGTAATGATGACACTCGTAAAGTAGATTAAGGAAAGGTCCCCCAAGGTAATATCCTTAATGATCTTACTTTCTTCTGCCGTCACTACTGCTTGGCACCCCTGAGCGTCGGAAGTAATTGACGTACATATCTTTTTGGCAACAGGATCATAAATCCCCAAATCTTCCTTAGCAATAAAATAACTAATTCCCGAACCTATCATAGAGAGTAACACATATAACAATCCTTTAAAATCCATCTGCATATAGAGTAAAAAGACAGATATGACGAGTACTAGTGTTATTAATGCTATGTCTAAAGAAAATCGAGAGTTATTTGTTGATGCATTCGTCTCTACATTAATTGCAATAATGATTCCCGTCCATTCTTTTATAAAATCATCTAGACCGAGTTTTCGTTTTTTATTTTCTTGATCCTTTAAAAGAATATATTTCCGTTTTCGGACTATTGAAACAATCTCTTTCTGATCATTTTTTTCAATAATTGCCAAAAATGTTTTGGGAATTTCCGACAATGATTCTTTTGGAATCTGGGCCGCCAGATTTTCTATCCCAAAATAATCCAATGTATCTGTAATCGCATGAATGCTCGGGTAATCACTATGTGATGTTAATTGAAGATATACATCATCTTTATCGACATCATGAATGCCATTGTTATACATAAATGAGAAAAGCAATTTTTCCATAGATCACAGTTTCCTTTGAATGTTCTTGTCCGAGTCTCATCACTCGACAGAGTTCAAAACTTCAACTTATTAATCACTATTACAAGCAAAGGAAATCTGCATTCATGAAAATCGTATGGATATTCATGAATGTTTGGAACAGGATTATCCTCAAGAATGTAGGGGCAAAACTTGATCGGGACTATCTTTTAAAACATCTCATTTTTATATTTTGACTCATAAATAATGAATCAGCTATAACCGTGTTGTTTTTATCTTAAAAAAGACATTTCATTACATATATTGACTGCTTATCTTTAATTTTACCCGATGCGTTTATCACAGTTTTTCTACACAATTCTGACCATACTAGGTTTTACTATTTTTTCTTTTGGACAAGAAGCATCTTACAAACTACCCGATAGTTTAAAAAGTAAATCACTTGATGAACTAATCCAATATAACTGGCGTTGGAATGATGACAAGATTACCCAATTTGTAATAACTAAGGCTAAAAAGAGGGAGCATTGGGTTACGCTGGCCGATGCCTATTTACAAATGTTCTATTATCGAAAAGCAGAACAGGCACTATTTTATCTAGATAGTGTTATCGATTTAAAAGATCGATTTCAAAATAAAGTACACCCTGCGCAAGCATATTTTTGGAAAGGGAAATACTTTTTTAATACCCGGGACTTTCAAAAATCGTCAGATAACTTTGTTGAAGCATATAAGTATGCCTCTCAAAATAATAACCAAGAGATTATTTATTTTTCCAAACACTCTTTGGCTACATTAAAAGAAGAAATCGGAGATATCAAAGAGGCTCTTGATATCCACAAACAAAACCTTGAATATATTAACGTTCATCCAAAAACAACGATTACTGAAAAGGATCAATTACGTACATTTTTTTCCATTATTAGGTCACACAATCGATTAAAAGAAGTAGACTCTGCCTATCATTATTTAGACATTGCCATTCCCAAAGCTATCAGATCTGAAGAAGATACTGATATAGAATATAATGATTTAGTCCTCGCCTCCGCTGAAACACATATTATATCAGAAAATCACAAACAATCTGTAGACAGCCTTCTTAA
>CAYXQH010000711.1:0-3373 GCA_964467425.1 uncultured Saprospiraceae bacterium | reverse complement strand
CATTCTTTATTGCTCTGGTTTTATACTAGATTATCTGTTTCCAAAAACCCTGATGTACATAATGTACATCAGGGTTTTTGGAATAAGCTCTTTTTTAGATTATTTAATCCTTCATCCCGACTTCTGTATATTGAATAACTTCTTCCAATATTTCATAATCATCATCCAGACTAATTGGATATATACCTAATTTCCCGGTATTGGTAGGCATAGTAGGATCGCAGATGGTATAGTTAACCCCTTTATGTTTAAACGGCTCACCAAAGACCTCGGGTAGTTCTACTCCGATGGTGACGATGTCATCATAAAGATATTGGATCACTACAAAATTTAGATCAGTCGTTTCTTTTAATAATTGATACATCAAAGATACCCGGTCTTCATAATCAGATAGACTAGCAACTAATGTTTCTTCAGCGGTGAGTGGTTGATCTCGACGCATATAGAGTTGATCATTTTTAAAAGTCAATGCCTTACGGGTAAAAGAAATTAAAAAACTGACTTGATCTTCTATCTCCAGATTTTTAAGGTGTGGTTTTAAAGCTTTTTTAAATGATTTTTTCGTGGTTTCTGTAAACGGGGTTTTTATATAATTCACAGTCTTGATAAACGGATAGTTTTTGAGTAATTGATTTCCAATGGTGTCTACATCAACGTTGAGTTTGATATTGCGCTCATTATGTTTGAATCGGTATTCTTTTTTAACCAGCATTGGAGGCAAATTAGGATATTGGTTGATTGTTAATGAAAAATACTTTTCATTTGATGCACCAGGCTGAAATTTTTGTTGTTCCATTAAAAGCCCTTTTGTTTTAGCTTGAAAATAGATGCTGGTGAGATTCATATAGAATTGACCATCCACTTTTACGTAAGGCATTTCATAGACATCATCCTTCGTCTTGATATATAAAAAAGTGAACTTGTTTTGCGCAGTATACAGACGGGTATCATATCCAGCTTTTGTCATGAAAAACCAAGTCACTGTCGTTTGATACATGCTGGATTCTTTAGGGTAAATATCTTCCACGGTTTTTCGAACCAGGTTATAAAAGAACCAATCATTGAGCTTGTATTGCATTTTATAATTTAGCATCCCGTTTAAAAGGAGTCGATAATTGGTTTCCTCTATTTTTGCATGAAATTTTTTGATGCAGACTGTGCTCGTACAATGCTTATTCTTATTTAGCATTGCTGAGTCGTATTCGAAACTCAATTTTGCGGAAAAAAATTGAACTTTTGTTTTTACTGTTGGGGCAGCAAATGAAAAAAATGGGATAAATAAAAATAGAATGGATAGGGCTTTGATTCCTACTCGTGTAGGATAACTGGTTAAGTAGTTTAACATATTAATTGTTTTAATAATGCTTAAAAATTAATACAAAACCAGTTGATGAATTGTAATCCTAGTCTAGCAAAAACTAGACCATAAATGGTAAGAAACAGACTTTTTTTGGTACGGTTATTCTTTTTTATTGTAAACTTCCAATATTTCTATATCCTTATCAAGACTGATAGGGTAGAGACCAAGCTTGCTGGAGTTTGAAGGCATGGTCGGATCGCAAATGGTATATTTTATTCCTTCATGTTCGAATGGTTTACCGATGATTTCGGGTAAATCAACGCCAATGGTTATAATATCATCATGAATGTATTGAACAAGAATGAAGTTTAAATCCGTCATTTCTTTTAGGAGCGTATGGAGCATTGCGCAGCGATCTTCAAAATCTGAAGAGTCAGCCAGCATTAATTGATCAGCTGTCAATGGTTGATCTCTTTGAAAACGAACCTGATCACTTTTGTATGGAAAAGCCTTTCGTGTAAAACTTACCAAAACGCGAACCTGGTCCGCAGGAGATTTTCCTTGCAGGTGCGGTTGTAGAGCTTTCTTTAGCGAAGCCATTGTTGTATTACTCAATGGAACCTTGATATAATTAATCGGCTTTGTAATTGGAAATCTTTTTAATAGCGAAGCTCCAATGGTGTCAATTTCTACTTCAATAGAAATCTTTTCTTTGTTTAAGGAGAAGTCGTAGGTTTTATGAACTGAAGCCGGTGGCAGAATTGGAAATTTTTCAATCTTAAAAGAGAAAGGTTTATTATTCAATTGCCCGGGTTGATATCTTGGGATTTCAAAATAAATCCTACGCGTATCAATACTATGATAAACGCTTGTCAGGTTGATGTAAGGTTTCCCTTTTATTTTGACAAATGGCGCTTCAAAAACCGTGTCTTCTGTTCTAACATATAAAAAAGTGTATTTACTTTGAGCAGTGTAAAGCCTGGTGTCGTATCCAGCTTTGGTCATTAAGAACCAAGTCACTGAAGTTTGAAACATACCACTTTTATCCTTGTAAATGTGCTCGCTTGTTTTTCGAACTAAATTATAGAAAAACCAATCGTTCAATTGTAATTTTTCTTTATACTCCATCAAGTCATCTAAAAGGATTTGAAAATTAGATTTTTCCAATTTGGTATAAAAACGCTTTACACAAGCATGGCTGGTACAATGTTTATTTTTACTACCCATTTCCGGATCAAATCTTAAGTCCAGTGTAGTGGAATAAAATTTTACTTTAGCATTTACTATTGGTGTGGAAGCCGATAAAGTGCTAAAAGAAAATAAAGTAATCGATAGGAGTATTATTAATTTTACTACTTTCATAAGCGTTTTCCAATTGAATGAATAGGAGGGACGTTTAAAGTATCTCTAAGGTGTTTTTTATTAAAGAAATCAAAAAGTAATCCAAGATACTGAGTACAACTGAGATATTAACGTTTTTATTATTTATTTAGCATTAATACTACTTTGTTGTAAGGTTTTTATATAGTTGATTATTGTAGTTTTCCAGCTATAAATCCTGTCGTCCAGGCAGACTGAAAATTATAACCTCCGGTGATCCCGTCTATATCCATAATCTCTCCAGCGAAGTAAAGATTTTTACAGACTTTACTTTGCATAGTGTTGAAATCTATGCTCTCCAGGCTAACACCTCCACAAGTGACAAACTCTTCTTTAAAAGTGGTTTTTCCTTTGACAGCATAAACATCATTGGTCAAAAGAGGGAGTAGTTTATTCAAGCCTTTTTTACCTAATTCCATCCATTTTTTATTACCCGGTAAATTAGCTTTTTCGAGCAGGTACTGCCATAAACGTTGTGGTATAAAATAAGGTCGGATGTTCGATAAAATCTTATTCGGATGTGTTTCAATTATTTTTTTAAGTTCATCGAGAACAGCTTCTTGATTATTGACATTTACCCAGTTTACCTGCGCTTTATATTCATAATTTAAATCATGAAGAATCCGAGCGCCAAAAGCTGATAATTTTAAAATGGCTGGTCCACTCATACCCCAATGGGTGATCAGTAAAGGC
>CAYXQH010000710.1:0-3394 GCA_964467425.1 uncultured Saprospiraceae bacterium | reverse complement strand
GGTGAGTGTGTGTGTGGGTGTGTGTGTGTGTGTGTGTGGGTGTATGTGTCATCATGTGTGCACAAGAAGGCCATAAGAAGACATACACATACACACACTTACACTCACTAACTCATTCATTCACTCACTCACTCACTCACTCATTCACTCACTCACTCACTCACTCCACCCACCCCGTTTTAATTACAGTATCTTCTCCCTCTACCTGTGTCCAGGCTAATAATAATCGACCATTTACATTTTCTAAAATAGGAAACCCACTCTTCCTATCTGCTGATGTAGTCGCAATAGCATGACTGGCAATAAGTTGCTGTGTTTGCGTATCCATCTCCATCACTACAATTACAACATAGTCGTTTTCTTTTTCTAAAAAACTAATAAAGGTTTTGTCTTCTTTAAAAACAATATCGACGCGGCCGATAGGATTCCCATGGTCGATTTTTAATGGTTTAGAGAAAGAAGCTCCGCTATCTGTAGAAAAGACGATCTTGACGCTCGGTCGATCAGCAGCAGCCGTAAACCAGGCAATCGCCACATTTTTATTATCAGCAACAATAGAAGGCCCATTAACAGGACAACCTGTAATATGCCAGCCGTCCTTGGCGATACGTCTTGGTTGTGTCCAATCCTGATCTATTTTTCGAACGATAGAAATATCTCGAATCTCTTCATCTGAACGATCACGATAAACAACAATTGGTCCTCTGTCCGTAATTGCAGCGTCTGTCTGACAACAATCACAAATTTTAGCATCTAGTTCCGCTTCCTGAAAGAGATTACCCTGGATATCAAACTCCGCTGTGCGAAGACTCATCGCACCTGAATGTCCATGTCCATGATCGCTGTTATCCGGATTTTCAGATTTTGTATTTCTACCATCGAGCCAGGTCGCAAATATCCGATCTTTTCCAATTGGAAGCATCGTAACAAATCCATGTTCTGCAGAAATACTATCTCGATGCGGAACGAAACTTGGTGACCAGGTTTTTCCGAGATTGGCGGATTGCGCAATACGGACATCATAGTCATAGGTGCCGGAAGCCGATTTCTGCAACCAATGCGCAGCAAAATTATTTCCATTATTATAAGCTACGAAAGAAGGAAAGTCTGCCCAGTTTACAAACCAGTTGTGACCGCTTGCAATCGTAGTCGCTGTAGACCAATGATCATTTTCTAAGGTAGAAAACTTCAATGCATCAGTCGTATCATTCAAATATTCTACCCAGGAAAGAAAAGCTTCACCTTTTTCAGAAACAAATAAATTGGGTTCACCACCGGATTTGCAAGGGGTAGGAATCTCTACGATTTGAAGGGTTCCTTTTATAGCATTGTCTTTATGACAAGTAAAAAAGAAGGTTGAAATAAAAAGCAGCAAGACAAAGAATCTCATAGCAGAAAACATTGATAACAATAATACGCTTAAGCAGGCGACAAAATTAACCTTTAAAAAGGTTCTTATTTTAAAATAAACGCATCAGCTTTTGTAATCGGATTATAGTAATCTGCTTCCTCAATTAAAATATTTGCAGTTGTGATTTCAATTGCTGCGATTTCTACCCGAACACCTTTAGATTTTAAGTGACGTACTAATTCTACATAATCAGAATCACCGGATAAGATAATAATCGTATCGACTTTGTCAGCTAATTGAGTAGCGTTTATAGAAAGCGGAATATCTGCGGATTTATGGCAAGGTACTACAGAGCCAAAATAGTGGGTATGTAATCGATCTGCCAGCTTTTTGGAAATACTAATGCCTTCTCTAAAATAGATCAATCGATTGAGACCTCGTCCGTTTAAAATTTTCGGAATAAAAGTATCGTAGTTGAGTACTGCACTTTTGTTATTCGTCAATTTAGTCAGGCTCATTTCAATATTATTGCCATCGATCAAAATCGCAACAGACTGAGATATTTTTATAGAATCATTATTGACAACTGGTGTTGGAGTGACTGGTTTTGATGTGCTAGAAGTAGTTGGTTTATTCTGTGTATTTTCTTTAGGTTTTTCACTTACTTTTTTAGTAGATCTTTTTTGCGTTTTATTAGTGGTTTCCTGTTTTGGTTTACGTGTGTTTTGCCTATTTGGTTTTTTAGGTTCTGGTTTACTGTTTTTAGAATTATTCGATTTTGTTCGGCTTGGTTTCTTATTACCAGTGTCTTTTTTCGGAGAACTTATTTTGATAATGGTACGATCTTCATAGGGATCGATATTCTTTTTCCTTGGATTATTATTTGATCTTTTTGCCATAGGTGATGTTTTGTTTCTCGATCTAAAATGCTTAATCTAGTAAACTTATTATTTTGATAGTTGACCAAATTTATACGATGTGAAGCTAAGTGATCAAGTGAATAAGTTAATAATACTATTTATGATAACTTATTAAGTTGTTGGCTTGTTAACTTTTTTTACCATTTTATAAATACTTATGTTGCGATATTGACAGATTAAAAGTAATCTTTAAAATACTAAAACCACTACCTTTAACGGAAAATATCAAATAGATGATGTATAAAGTGCAAATAGTTTTGTTTTTTTTCTCTCTTTTTTCCGGCGCGTTGAATGCCCAGGAATCCGATGAACCAATGTATAATGTCAATCGTTGGGTCTCCGGATCAATAGGAGTAGGGGGGACCATAACCAATATTTTAGGTATTCAATCTTTACTGGATAAGGATTCTATTCCACTTGATGTTGTGCTTGCTCTGGATAAAAATGATGTCAATTCATTTGACCGATATGCGTTAAATCAAAATCTGGATAAAGTCGATCGTGCAAAAACGCTTTCAGATATTGGCTTGTATGCTTCTTTTTTTGCACCTGGCTTTTTGTTTTTTGATGATAAAATTAGAAAGGAATGGAAGGATATTTCATTGATGTATTTTGAGTCGCAAGCGATAGCTGCTAATATCTACGCTTGGGGACCTTTCGGGCCTAGGTTGATTGATCGATATCGACCTGGCGCTTATTATGTCGAATTCTCCTTAGAAGAAAGACGGCTTGGTCGAAAAAGAAACTCTTTTTTTAGTGGCCATGTCAGTACGACTGCAACCGCTTCATTTTTTATGGCGCAGGTGTATTGTGACTTTCATCACGAACTTGGAAAGAAAAAAATCTTAATTTATGCTTTGGCTTTAATTCCGCCTGCTTTCGTTGGTCATAATCGGATTCGTAGTTTGAATCATTTTCCAACGGATGTAATCATGGGAACCTTTGTCGGGGCTGCCGTTGGAATTTTAATACCTGTTTTGCATAAGAACAAAAAGAGAGATATTACTGTTTCTTCTTTAAGCAATGGGTACGGGCTTGCATTACAATATAAGTTTTAGAGTATGTTTAAAAATTTTATTAATTGAAAATCAAGATTTTTAAACATACTCTTAATAATCCACCG
>CAYXQH010000709.1:0-3398 GCA_964467425.1 uncultured Saprospiraceae bacterium | reverse complement strand
GCATAAGCTTTTTGTACAGGCCATTCATCAGCATATCCCTCTTTCCATTGCTCCGTTTTTAGTTCTTCTTCAGTCGCCAAACAAATGTCAAGGGCAGCTCTAATACCCGCCTCATCCATGTTTTGACCAATAAAAACGATTTCATTCTTTCTATCTCCGTAAGTTGCGGACCAGTCGGATTCAATGAGTTGTTGATTTTCTAAAAAGGATACGTAATTAATACGTTTTTCCCAGGGCATACTATCCCACCAAACACCTGCACTATCGGTGCGCAATGAACCTCCTGCTTGTCCCCAAATCAATGCCTGTTCAGGACGAGAGGCTATCCAAAACATTCCTTTGCTTCTGATAATAGTAGCAGGGAAATTACGTTGAATATAAGCCCAAAAACGAACAGGGTCGAAAGGTTTTCTACTTCGATATACAAAAGAGCTGATTCCATACTCATCAGTTTCGGGCGTATGTTCTTCCTTATTCAATTCCTCTATCCAGCCTGCACTTTGCTCAGCCTCTTCGAAATTGAATAACCCTGTACTGAGAATTTCGTTAGGATTGACTTTGCTAAAAGTAGACTCTATAATTTTAGCGGAAGGGTTTAGTTTTTGGATAGTAGATTTTAAAAATTTGACAGATTCTTTAGTTACTAAATCTGTTTTATTCAAAATAATGACATTGGCAAATTCGACTTGGTCTGTTAGAAGATTGACGATCGTTCTGTAATCCCCATCTATATCGCTAAGTTTTCTATCCACTAACATTTCCGGACTTCCAAAGTCATCAAAGAAGTTAAGTGCATCTACCACCGTTACCATTGTATCAACATAACTCCATTTTGAGAGGTCAATATCGTTTTCTTCATCGATAAAACTAAATGTCTGAGCTACAGGTACCGGTTC
Organism: uncultured Saprospiraceae bacterium; assembly: GCA_964467425.1. Lineage (GTDB taxonomy): Bacteria > Bacteroidota > Bacteroidia > Chitinophagales > Saprospiraceae > JAHDHW01. The sequence goes on along the minus strand of CAYXQH010000709.1, from coordinate 2,502 downwards.
GCTAATTCCAGTACTTTCGATGAGTAAATAGTCAAAACGATTTTCTTTAGCGAGCCTTTCGACTTCTATCATGAGGTCTTCGCGAAGTGTACAGCAAATGCAACCATTACTCATCTCTACCAATTTTTCTTCTGTTCTCGAAAGAACATTTTCACTCTTTACAAGGTTAGCGTCAACGTTGACTTCACTCATGTCATTTACAATAACGGCAACTTTTAAGCCTTCTTTATTATGTAAAACATGATTGAGTAAGGTCGTTTTTCCTGCTCCTAAAAAGCCACTCAATACGGTAACAGGTAATTTTTTTATAGTTGTCATTTAAAATTTTTTATTGATTTATTAAATGCTAATTAAATAGGGAATAAGAGGTGATACTTAATATGGAATCTCTAGTCAAAAAAAATCGTTTTAGTATCTAAAAATTTAAAAACTCATTCGTATCGATCCTTAGCAGAATTCGTTTTTCTCCCTGTTCTTCAATGGAAGGGCTTCGATGTAGAATAGGATTTGCATCAGGATAAAGCGCTCCTTTCAAAAGGACAACATCTCCTGTAGCTACTTGCTGTATCTTCTGTTCATCTATCACTAGCTCTTTTCTTGGATGTAAAGATTTAGGATCAACCGCATCATCCGGAAGCCATAATGTCCCTGGTCCTATATAGGTACATAGTAATCGTACATTATTGATGTCCGTATGAAATTTGCGACACATGTTTGTGCTTACGGTAGAAAGTAATAAACGAAAAGAGGAAGCTTTAGTCGTTCTTTCAAACAGTCTTAATATTTCAGATATGTCTTCGAATAAAGAAGAACATTCTGAAAGGTTATTATCAAAGTAATCTTTCAGCGATGAAAGAATTTCGTCAACTATTCCACTGGCTCTACACTCTATTGCTTGCTCTGTAATCTGGCTAAGTTCTTTGTTTAAGAATTCAATATCACGTTGATAGATGGCAATGTTTTTCGATTTTAAATGAATGTCTTGAAAGACATTTTCATTTTTGCTAATCACAGCATTTGTATATAAGCTACTTGTCTGAATCATAATTTTTGAATTAAAATATTTATCTTTTTGTTCAATTAAAACAGCCTGTTTTTGGAATTAAAATTCACTTGTTAAACCTTAAGGAAGTATATGCTTTGGTTACAATAAGGTAATGACCTGAAAGCATTTCTGCCTCAGATCACTACCTGTAAACCTATATTAATCAATTCATTATAAGCTCTTCTTGGCAAATTAACTCAGAATATATATCATCAAATTTGTTCTCCTTTTTATTATATACCTTTCCACTTATAGTAAGTTGATTAGTAAATAAATCGCTTAACCTATTCTTGAATTCTTTTATTTTAATATTTAAAAAAGAAGATAGAATTAGGCGCTCGGGATTCAATGTTTGCCAAGTCGAATCTAAATGTTCTTTTTGTTGTAGGACTTGGCTATACGTTTTTTTTAAGCCTCTGATATTTGAAAACTCTTGATTGCCTAAAGCATCCAATACGATTCGATTATTATCAGATAACACAAAGGTGATTGTACTTATATTCCTGGTACGAATTAATTTCTTAATTTGCTTTAATTCGTAATTGCCGAAGGCGACTGAATTGCCGAGAGAACTATAGAAATAATTCTCTTGACGGAATGTACTCTCGATAATAGATTCGAGGTAATCCGTAGGGCAAATAAAATATAAACAATTCTTCATCATGCTAATGGAGCTGGATTATAAGGAAATGAAGAATGATGTAAGTCGATTTTTAAATGACCATCAATCAACCTATAGCCAAATGTGTATTCTACCTTTGCCTCATTTCCGTCTACTGCTGTGAAAAAATAATTTCCCATTGCAATGGCACGATTCTCTTCCATGATGATACCTGAATTTTCAAATCTTACTTTTGTCCAAGGCGCTATTGCAAATCCTTGGTCTTCCTGACAGGCTCGACTATCTCCTGCAATGAAATAGGAAACAGCATGTGCTTTTTCTGGTCTGAATTGTTCAATCGCACACTTCGTTGGTTTAAACAAAACAGGACCTGCCTCAAAGGCATAGAGTTTGTCAAGAAATTCACTAGTGAAAGTCTCACATTCAGTACGGTTGTCTTTTAAAGAACCAATTTTTACAACTCCTGCTCCCCAAGTGTTTTGAGCATCTAGTATTTTTTCTTTTGTAATCATTATTTTATTTTTTGTTTTATAGTAATTTGATTTCTTCGAAGAAGAAATCAAATTGTGTTGTTACTTAGTTACCCTTTAAGAGTAAAAAAATCTAAATCAAATTAATCGAATAAGCGCTTAGAAATTGAATACATATTGAGCGTTCAATTGCTAAAAGCTATCCTGTTTTAATTCATTTTAAATGGAGATAGAAACAATAATAAATATCTGATTGGTTGGAATCTTAATAATTCAAGATTGGAAATAATAGGAAGTGATTGTATTTCACTATTAAGAAATACAAATGCTACTATTAGTTTTGATTTTTCCAAGAGGAAAAAACA
>CAYXQH010000708.1:1194-3402 GCA_964467425.1 uncultured Saprospiraceae bacterium | reverse complement strand
ATTAGGTGCATCAGGAGGAATGATCTCAAAACTATTAAGCATTGGTGGTGATGCCGCTGCTATCGATAAAGGCGGCGCTGATAAAGCGAATCGATTCAAACCTGTGGTAAAACATTTTGGACCTTTTTATTTGAAAAAAGGAGAAAAGAAAACGCATGAATTTATTATGCCCAACTATGTCGGATCTGTTCGGACAATGGTCGTAGCATCTGATAATGGTTCTTATGGCAAAGTGGAAAAAACAACTCCGGTTCGTAAACCTTTAATGGTATTAGCAACCTTGCCAAGAGTTTTGGGACCAGGCGAACGATTAAAACTTCCTGTAAATGTTTTTGCAATGGAAGACAAGGTGAAAAGAGTAAATGTGAAGGTAGAAGAAGTCACCGGGCGAGTTAATTTTATTGATGGAAATACGCAGACGCTTTCTTTTTCTAAAATAGGAGATAAGATTGCTGATTTTGAAATTGAAATTCCAAAAGTAGTTGGGATTGCAAGATTTAAAGTGACCGCAAGTGGCGGAGGAGAAATTGCAACACAGGAAATTGAAATCGATATTCGAAACCCGAATCCGTATGTGACAGATGTGTATGCTGATGTTTTGGAAAATGGAGCAAGTTGGACGAAAAGCTTTGATCTCGCAGGAGTAAAAGGAACCAACAAAGCAACACTGGAAGTTTCTAATATTCCGCCGCTAAATCTGGATAAGCGAATTAATTACCTGATCCGATACCCTTATGGTTGTGTAGAGCAAACCACTTCGGGAGCCTTTCCACAGCTTTATGTTGGAGAATTATTGGATTTGGATGATCAACGAAAAAGAGAAATTGCTTTTAATATCAAAGGGGGTATTGAACGGCTCAAAAAATTCCAGCATTACACTGGTGGTTTTTCCTACTGGCCAGGAAATGATTATGTAAACACTTGGAGTAGTTGTTATGCAGGACATTTCTTAGTGGAAGCCAAATCATTAGGTTATGATGTGCCGTCGATCGTCTTAGAAAAGTGGGTAGCGTTTCAGAAAAAAGAAGCGCGTAATTGGAATGGTCGAGGCGATTCACAAGGCTATTACCGAGGGAATTATGCTTTCGAGCAGGCTTACCGATTATATACACTGGCATTGGCTGGTGAACCAGAACTGGGCGCTATGAATCGTTTGCGGGAAATGAAAAATATTAATTCTTCCACCAAATGGAGGTTAGCAGCAACCTATGCCATCGCTGGAAAAATTGAAGTGGCGAACGAATTAGTCCAAGGTTTAACTAGTGAGGTAGAAGATTATGTAGAACTTTCCTATACCTTTGGATCTCAAATTAGAGATGAAGCGATGATCATGGAAACCATGATTCATATTGATAGAATGAAAGATGCAGGGCTCATGGCAAAACGTATTTCAGAACGTCTGAACTCAGGCAGGTGGTATAGTACACAATCCACGGCGTACTCTTTAAAGGTCATTGGTAAATTTGCAAAAAGTAATGCTCTTTCAGATGAATTGAGATATGCTTACCAATTGGACAATGGAGCGGAAGTGCAGGTAGGAAGTCAAAAACCGATGAGCCTGGTGGATATAGATGTCAGTAATGGTACGAATACATCTGTGAAAGTGAAGAATATATCTGGAGGTATGCTGTATGCTAAGTTAGTGGTCAGAGGACAGCCTATTGTTGGTGATCAAACAGAAGTCGCCAAGAATATGGTTTTAAGTGTGCAGTATAAAACGACTGATGGCAAAGTACTCGATCCATCGACCATAGAACAAGGAACTGATTTTGTCGCAGAAGTAACGGTAAAGAATACAGACTCCAGAAGGTATTACCATAAAGAAATGGCGATCAGTCAAATCTTTCCTTCCGGTTGGGAGATTCTAAACACTCGGATGAGTAATGTAACTAATTTTGAAAACTCAGCGGTCCCTGTTTATCAGGATATTCGGGACGACAGAGTATACACTTTTTATAATACGAGATATAATAAATCGAAGACCTTCCGTATTCAATTGAATGCAGCCTATAAAGGGCGGTTTTATCTTCCATCAATTTCTTCAGAAGCGATGTATGATAATACGGTCCATGCCAGAAAGCCTGGTAAGTGGGTAAACGTCGTTGGCCCGGAAGAGATATAGAAACATAAGTCATGTGTCGTGAGTAATAAGCCATGACACATGACACATGACACATGACACATGAACTTTGACCTATGAATAATTGG
>CAYXQH010000708.1:0-1094 GCA_964467425.1 uncultured Saprospiraceae bacterium | reverse complement strand
AGGCAATCTATCATTTTTTACCGCAGGTAAAACCATCATTTTCGAGCGTAGCGAGAACCATCATTTTCCGATTTATCGGAACGTTTACTTTCGAGCGCAGCGAGAAGCCATCCCAATTGTAAATAATCAGAATGGCTTCGTTTATAGGACAGTTTTCATGAGCTTTAAATCTTTAATCTAGTTCTTGGTTGGTGTTCTCGATGTATTCGGTTTTTTTGCTCGCGGCTTTCTGTTTCTTGTAGTTCGGTATCTTCTGTTTCTTCGATTTCTACGATTATCACGATACGTTTCTTCTCCACACTCTAATGTAAAATGAAACCCAATATGTACACCTAATGAATTGCTAAGAGAATTCACTACATCATACTGTATATAGTCTTCATTGTCAATGGAGTAACTATCCAGGTCAACAAAACGATTTTCATCACTTTCCATATAATTAATACCAAAATCGAAATAGGCATTTTTTCTAAATTGAATAAGCACACCTGCTCCAGTTCCCCAAGCCCAGTTCGCAGATTGAACTAGACGGTCAGAAGACCTTCGGTCATAACCAGCTGTTATACTATTCAATCGGAGATCCTGATTCGCACCAGTAATTCGTCCACCTGCATAATAATCGAAATAATATTGAAATTTTTTCTCTGGTCGCATAACCACTCTTCCCATAATTAGCATATCCGCTAGTGTATTATAAATTGAACTTCTGGCTAGAGCACCATCCGGATCATTTAGAATAACACCATCCCGTTCTCCTTTTGTCACACCGCCCGAAATTCGAGCTCCAATATGCATATTCATATGCGATAACTCTGGTGTCATATTATAAAGAACATTAAAAGTTGCACCATAAGCAGTCCGAAATCCATTGAAACTCATGTCCAAATTTGGTTCCGTTACAGTGAAATTGGCACCCATACTCCAGCGTTCACAATTATTGAATTGAGCATTTGCTGCAGAGAAAGCTAAGAGACTAAAAACACAACAGATTAATAAACGTTTCATACTAATTCATTTCAAGGTTAATTAAGAGACCTGTCGGATGAAAATTTTTGAAAAAAATAATTTTTAGAAACCAACTTAGAAAATTCTTA
>CAYXQH010000707.1:420-3419 GCA_964467425.1 uncultured Saprospiraceae bacterium | reverse complement strand
CGATACGTGATGACCCAAATCATAGTTTTAATTTTTAATAACTCAGGAATTCTATTTTTTAACAATTAAATCAAAAACCCAAAGCTTAATCATGAAAAAACTCATCCCTTTTTTACCAAACGAAATCTTATTCTACTCCTTACTTTTTGCCATTATCTTTTTGGGGAATTGCACCCCTAAAACAGCAAAGGAAACGTCGACCGTATCAGGGGGTGACTCCTCTTCCTTACCACATTCGGCTTGCGTCTCTATTTTTGCAAATAAGATGGATATACTTTATATTGGAGTAGACAACCCAGTTACTATTGCTATACCTGGAGTTGATCCTTCCGACTACCAAGTTAGTATAGATGGTATTGGTACTACTAAGATAGCACCTGTTTCAGGAGATCAATATAATGTAACCGTAACCAGTCCAACCAGAGCAGGAACATTTGTGGAAATAAAAGTAAGTGGTACAGGACTCAACCAGACCAAACAATTTCGTGTAAAAAGGATACCAGATCCAATAGCTATCTTGAGTAGAAACAAAGGAGGAGCCATTGGCAATGGTGAATTTAAAGCTCAGCCGGGACTTTCGGTCACCCTGGAAGACTTTGAATTTGAGGCTAATTGTAAAATTCAGGGTTTTGAATTAACAAGAATAGGAAAAAGACAAGATCCTGTTTCATCAGTTAATAGAGGTGCAAGATATAATGCTAAGTCCGAACGATTAGTAGCAGCTGCAAAACCAGGAGATAATTTTATTTTTACGAATATCAAGGCTATATGTCCGGGAGATACGGCAGGACGAAAAATTAATTCTATTGCCTTTAGTATCCGGTGATTTTTATTCCAACTGAATAATCCTAAAAAAGAATCCCGAATTTTGCTCCTTTCAAAATTCGGGATTGCTTTTATACTAAAATAAATTGAATAATTTACTTTATTGAATAGTAATGGTCACGGTTTCTTCTGAAGTATTTCCAGAAGTATCCTCAGCAGTCATTATAATCGTTGCCGCACCAAGAGGCGTCAAAGAATCAATGTCAATAGTAGCCGTGAGAGCATGACTTGTTTCAGTATCAAAAGTAGTAAATGTAGTGCTTAGCCCTAAGGTGCCGGATACTACAATGCTACCTAAACCTTCATCATCTGTCACTGAAAAATCCCAATCAATAGATTCTCCAGGACTAGCTGTTGTAGTATTCGTAGGAGCCGTAATTGTTATTACCGGAGCAATTTCGTCTTCGTCGCTACAAGAGAATATAAAAAGTCCAAGTGCTAATAAGCACGTAAATAATGATATCTTTTTCATTAAAAAAATTTTAGTTAAAAAATCAAATGGTCAAAACCAGTAATATAACGAAGTTCGTTTCTAATCCGTCTATTGTGCTACTCATTTTTTTTAAAAAATAGCTTCTATGAACTAAAAAAGGGCTTTTTAGATAAAATAATCCATCTACCAGTCAATATTAATGAGATCATTCTCATTGTCTGTTATACTCGCTCCTGCTGCTGAAGCTGAAAAATTTTGATCACTTTGGATGGTAAAACTTAAAGCTTTATTACGAAGATTTTCCGGTAGCTCCGATATATCAATAGTAATCGTGATTTGATTATTTTGAATAGCTGAAACGGAAACTATTGCTTTTTCCTTAATTAATAAATATTCGTAGACTGTTTGCATAGAGGCTACCCAAACTCGATCTGATCCATCTCGACCATAGGTATCTTCGATATATTCCATGTAATCTCTAAAATCATCCGTACTGATATGGACATAAGGGGCTTGTCCTGACGGAACTACATCATGTCCGATTCGATGTGCAAATTCATTGAACCAAATATGGCTGTCGTCATTGCTCTCTTCCGCGATTTCATCTATAATTTCTCCGTAGGGCAGATCCTCATTTTCCATATTGTTGCGCTCCATAATATAGTCCTCTAAATCTTCTATATCCTCAATCGGCAGTCGATCAAAATATTCGTTGTACCCTCCGTAGCTAGAAGTGTAAACACCAGACATCCCATTGTCTAATGCCGGCGGGATATAATTATCATTATCATTAGAAGGAACAACAAAATGAGTCGGTGTAAAACCCAATACATCTTCAAATATTTCTGTTGCTTCAGTAACTTCATAGGTATAATCGCAAGAGCTACTCCAGGAACAATGGGTATACGTATGGTTAAAAATATCCCATCCATGATTATAAATCTCCTCCACCTGAGGCCAGGAGATATTGTGCTCGTCCTGAACATCCGTAATATCTGCTATGATAGAAAGTCCTCCTCTAAATGGAATGTCATTTCCACAACCGTCTGTATAAAATTTTCCCTCCTCATAGACAGAAGGTTCACCGACATCAACATAACCGGAATTCCTCCCTCCTTCTAAAACTGGAAACACATTATAATATTCATAAGGACTACCGTCATCAAAACTCATGCTATAGGCAAAGTCTTTATTGTACCTTAAAGCCGCCACTTCAATCACTGGCTCTTCAGCAGGTGTATCATTAAAACTTAAGGTAATGACGATTTCATCATCATTCAGAGGAATGGATGAAACCGTTATTGTAAAAGATTCCTCATCCGTTCCAAAATCACCATTCGCTTCTAGTGTTATCGTATACGTTCCAGCATCGCCGAGTTGTGGTTCTATAGTAAATGTACCCGTTCCATTGCCTGCATCCGTAAACGTTACAAAGTCTGGCAAAGAAGAGGTTGTAAAATCATTCGTATTTATCGCGCTGACTTCAACATTACTACTTTCTAACTCCTCTATGTCGACCGGATCAATGTTGCTTATCATTGGAAGTGGCGCTTCAGTAATCGTGATCGTAAAAGATTCCTCATCCGTTCCATAATCACCAATAGCTTCTAGTGTTATCGTATATGTTCCTACATCACCGAGTTGTGGTTCGATAGAAAATGTACCCGTTCCATTACCTGCATCCGCAAACGTTACAAAGTCTGGCAAAGAAGAGGTTGTAAAATCATTCGTATTTATCGCG
>CAYXQH010000707.1:0-320 GCA_964467425.1 uncultured Saprospiraceae bacterium | reverse complement strand
CTAACTTCAACATTACTACTTTCTAACTCTTGTAGATCGACCTCATCGATACTACTTATCATTGGAAGTGGCGCTTCAGTAATCGTTATCGTAAAAGATTCCTCATCCGTTCCAAAATCACCATTCGCTTCTAGTGTTATCGTATACGTTCCAGCATCACCGAGTTGTGGTTCTATTGTAAATGTACCCGTTCCATTGCCTTCATCCGCAAACGTTACAAAGTCAGGTAAAGAAGACGTTGTAAAATCATTCGTATTTATTGCGTTGACTTCAACACTACTATTGGACATTTCTTGTAAGGTAACCTCATCGATACTGCT
>CAYXQH010000706.1:0-3429 GCA_964467425.1 uncultured Saprospiraceae bacterium | reverse complement strand
AATGGAGATGGAACGTTTACAAATGTTACGGATGATGCAATGCGTCACTTAAGTACATTTAGTATGGGAGTAGATATTGCAGATATTAATAATGATGGCTGGTTAGATATGTATGTTGCAGATATGGTTGCAGCAGACAATCAAAGATTGAAGGCGAATATGAGTGGGATGAATCCTGAAAAATTTTGGAACTTAGCAAACAATGGATACCATTATCAATACATGTTTAATGCATTTCAATTGAATAATGGTAATGGAAGGTTTAGTGAGATAGGGCAGATGGCAGGAATTTCCAATACGGATTGGAGTTGGGCAACTTTATTTGTCGACTACGATAATGACGGTTTGAAAGATTTGATTGTTACCAATGGTTTGGTAAAGGATATAAAAAATAATGATTATCGACGTCGCCGAAAAGTAGTGATGGACTCCCTCGCTAATGATATGCGTGCAAAAGGACAAACACCGTCAATAGACCCGATGCTGTTAATTGGTCTTGCGCCATCTGTTAAGCTAAATAATTATGTTTTTAAAAATAATGGTGACTTGACATTTAAAGATATGTCAATGGATTGGGGATTAGAAGAAAAGACGTGGACGCATGGAGCAGCATATGCTGATTTTGATAACGATGGAGATGTGGATGTGATTATGAATCATATGAATGACATTGCTGGTCTATACGAAAATCAAGCAGTTGATTTGGGTTTAAATAATTTTCTCCGATTCAAGCTGGACGGAGATTCTAAAAATACTAAAGCAATAGGTGCCAGAGTTTGGATTTATATTGATGGAGAAATGCAGGTGCAGGAATTATCTCCTGTCAGAGGTTACTTTTCGAAGAATGAAGAATTGCTTCACTTTGGGGTGGGCGATAAAGCGACCATTGATAAAGTAGTGGTACGATGGCCAGATGGAAAAGGAATGACGCTTGAAAATGTAAAAGCAAATCAAGTGCTAAACCTTGCTCATGCGGATGCAACAGAAACAATAGGGTATCCGGATTTAGGAAAAAATCAATTGCTTAAACCATTAGCAGCCAATGAATTAGGTGTAGATTTTAAACATACTGAAAATGAGTTTGATGATTTTGCGAGAGAGATTTTATTACCTTATCGAATGTCAAACCTTGGACCTTCAGTTGGGGTTGCGGATGTGAATGGAGATAAATTGGATGACTTTTTTATTGGAGGGGCTTCTGGTCAATCAGGAGCATTATATCTTCAGAATGCTGCTGGTAAATTTTCAAAATCTAGTACCAATCCATGGTCTGGCGATAGTGATTCAGAAGATGTAGGGGTCTTGTTTTTTGATGCCGATGGTGATGGTGATCAAGACCTTTATGTTTCAAGTGGAGGGAATGATTTTAAAGTTGGTTCATCAGCGCTTCAGGATCGCTTTTATAAAAATGATGGAAAAGGAAACTATACTAAAGCCAATGTTTTACCTAGGAATCTAACTAGTAGTTCTAAAGCAAAAGCAGCAGATTATGATGGCGATGGCGATATGGATTTGTTTGTAGGAGGAAGACAAATACCTGGTAAATATGGGCTTTCTGCCAGAAGTTATTTGCTGAAAAATGAAAATGGAAAATTTATAGATGTAACAAAAACTGATGCACCAGAATTAGAAGAACCAGGTATGGTGACCGATATGATCTGGACTGATTTTGATGGCGATAAAGATCAGGATTTAATTGTAGTAGGAGAGTGGATGCCAATTTCTTTTTATCGAAATGATGACGGAAAGTTTTCTAATATGACCGCTGATTATAGTATGGAAAATACAAACGGTTGGTGGAATACCATCTCCAAAGCTGACTATGATCAAGATGGCGATGATGATTATGTTATTGGAAATCTGGGGCTTAATATTAAATACAAAGCATCGGAAGATGAACCTTTTAAAGTCTTTGTCAAAGATTTTGATGATAATGGAACGCATGATGTTTATCTGGCTTATTATGATCAAGATGGTGTTTGTTATCCTCTACGAGGAAGAGAATGTTCTTCACAGCAATTACCTTTCATCAAAAAAGAATTTACCAATTATAATTCCTTCTCTGTAGCAACAGTTGATGAAGTATTAGGAGAAAGAAAAGATGGTGCAGTTGAAAAGGAAGCGAAAATATTTGAATCGATTTATTTAGAGAATCGTGGAGGAAATTTATTCGTGATCAAAAAACTTCCTAATGAAGCGCAAGTCGCACCTATCTTTGGTGTTGTTCCTTTTGATTGGAATGGCGACGGGCATTTGGATATCATGTCAGGAGGTAACTATTATGAACGAGAAGTAGAAACGACGCGTAGTGATGCTGGTACCGGAGTTGTATTGGTCGGAGATGGGAAAGGCGGTTTTAAAGCATTACTTGGTGCTGAATCAGGACTAGATGCTTATAAAGACGTTAGAGATATGCACTTGATTAATGGGGATTCAGATAAACCGATTGTAGTGGTTGCAAACAATAATGACAACCTTGAATTTTATCAGAAAAAGAAATAACTAGATTTAGTTTTAAATAAATATTTACTAAAAAAAAGACCTTTAAACATGAAAGTTTAAAGGTCTTTTTTTACTTAAGTTTTTCAGCTTAATGATGTTGGTGTTGATGCTTGCCGCTGGATTTTTTAAAGACCATTGAATCACTTTTCAGGTACTCTACTTTTGATTGATCTTCTTCGATTTTTATAAAACGATTTGCTTCTACTACACCATAGTCAATGTATTCCCATTTGCCGTCAGGCCAGTTAATCGCTACGTTTTTTATAGACTTTATTTTTCCTAAACCAATTTCCAGATTTAAACTATTGGCACCAAAACTTCCTCCGGAACTAAGCTTATTGTAGATGTCTAAAGTTTTACCATTTTCCTGTTCAACAGAAATTTTTACGTTGGCTCCAATGGCAGATCGATTAGATCGTTTTCCAACAAGTTTAATATTCAACCAGCTATAATCCGAGCCAGGATTTTCGAAAAGAACATTATGCGCATTATCTCCAGAGTAGGAACCACCCATCACCGCATAAATATCCTGATCTCCATCTTTATCCAAATCTGCAAAACCAATACCATGTCCTTTTTGAATATGACCAAAGTTTCCAGAATAGGTAACGTCTTGAAAGTTTTTCCCCACATTATTTCTAAACATTCTATTCGGAACAACATCACGATAATCAGGAGCTCCGGTTCCAAGGTAAAAATCAATCCAGCCATCATTATCTAAATCACCAAAATTACAACCCATGGTTGGAAGAATACGTTGAAGTCCTACAGAAGCAGTAATGTCTTTGAATTGAGTTCCTTTATTGTTGAGGTAAAGTCGTGGCCAGTCTGAATTTGGTTTTATCCCAAGGTAGTCAGCTGCAATTTCCTGGGATTGTTGAAAGAGAGAATACTTGTCGAAACTAGTTACAAAAATATCTTCCCAGC
>CAYXQH010000705.1:0-3433 GCA_964467425.1 uncultured Saprospiraceae bacterium | reverse complement strand
TAGTTGGTTGTTTTGATCTTTCGAATTCAATAACGGTAGTAAGAAATCAGCCAGAGGGCGGAACCATAGCGGGCGGTCCATTTGAATTTTGTGTTGGCGATGGGGTAGTGGATAATGTATCAGGTATTACATTAGCTGGAAATACAGGTACGAACTCCCAATGGGTAGTGACAGATGAGCAAGGAATGATCTTAGGCTTACCCTCGATGCCAAGTGCGGTTAATTTTGATGGAGCTGGTCCAGGTACTTGTTTGATCTGGCACTTGTCTTATGAAGATGGTTTGATAGGCTTGGCAACCTTAACGAACACGAGTGATTTGGTAGGCTGTTTTAATTTTTCGAATTCCATAACAGTGGTAAGAAATCAACCAGAAGGTGGAACTTTAGCGGGTGGTCCATTTGAGTTCTGCGTAGGAGATGGAGTAGCAGATAATGTATCTGGAGTTACTGTGTCTGGAAATACTGGAGCGAATTCCCAATGGGTAGTAACAGATGAGCAAGGAATGATCTTAGGCTTACCACCAATGCCAAGTGCAGTTGATTTTGATGGAGCTGGACCAGGAACTTGTTTAATTTGGCATCTATCTTACGCAGATGGCTTGACAGGCTTAGAAGCAGGAATGAACACCAATGATTTAGAAGGTTGTTTTAACCTTTCGAATTCCATAACAGTGGTAAGAAATCAACCAGAAGGGGGAACCTTAGCAGGCGGTCCATTTGAATTCTGTGTGGGTGATGGAACGGCAGATAATGTATCTGGAGTTACTGTGTCAGGAAATTCAGGCGTGAATTCTCAATGGGTAGTGACGGATGCGCAGGGAAATATCTTAGGTTTGCCAGCAATGCCAGAGGATGTAGATTTTGAAACTGCTCCAGCAGGGAATTGTTTTATTTGGCACCTATCTTATGAAGATGGTCTGACAGGATTAGAGGTTGATATGAATACTAATGATTTAGCAGGATGTTTTAATCTTTCCAATTCAATAGAAGTGGTAAGAGTTGTTGAAGGACCATTGTGTATAGTATCGACAGAGGATTTTGGAAGTGTTTCAAAATTGGATGTTTTTCCAAATCCAGCTAATAATTATGTTCAGGTAACTTACGAAGGATTAGAAACCGGAACTGGCCAATTGCAGTTGATAGATATATACGGAAGAACTTTACAACAAGTTGAATTGAGTCAAAGTAACGATAATATCCGATTAGATATTTCTGAAGTAGCTTCTGGCTATTACATGATAAGAATAAATAACGGAGAAAAATCAACCGCTAAAAAAATAGCAGTGATAAAATAGTTTTATAGTGTTTTATTAATTAGAAACTACGGAAGTGCTTAGCTTCCGTAGTTTTTTTATTAGAAGAATATTGCGTTTAATACCTTAAGCAAATAGCAATCGCATATCTACCTTTTCCCGAACCGTCTTCTCAATATCTGCCACTGCAATCCGTGTTTGTTGCATGGTGTCCCGATCTCGAATCGTTACGGTATCATCTTCCAGCGTTTGACCATCTATTGTAATACAATAAGGTGTACCAATTGCATCCTGTCTTCGGTAACGTTTACCAGGCGAATCTTTTTCATCATATTGACAATCAAAGGATAATTTCAAACTATCAAAAATGGCTCTGGCTTTTGTCGTAAATATTTCTTTGTTTTTTACCAAAGGTAAAACTGCACATTTAACAGGCGCCAAAGCAGGGTGTATTTTTAAAACGACTCTTGTCGAATCTTTACCTTCTGCATCCGGAACTGTTTCTGTAACCAAGGCATTTGCCATAGTTGCCAAAAACATTCTATCCAAACCAATGGAAGTCTCCACTACATATGGCACGTAACTTTCTTTGCTTTCCGGATCGAAATATTGTAGTTTTCTACCTGAAAGTTCCTGGTGCGCGCCAAGGTCGAAGTCTGTTCGAGAATGCACCCCTTCCAGTTCTCTAAAACCAAATGGAAATTTAAATTCTATATCTAAAGCCGCATCAGCATAATGCGCTAACTTTTCATGATTGTGGTATTTTAGCTTTTCAGCCGGATGCATCGCCTGATGCCATTTCATTCGAGCTTCTTTCCAGTATTCGTACCATTTTTGTTGTTCGCCAGGTTTTACAAAATACTGCATTTCCATCTGCTCAAATTCCCGCATTCGGAAAATAAATTGACGAGCGACGATCTCATTTCTAAATGCTTTACCAATCTGTGCAATACCAAAAGGAATTTTTTGCCTCGTTGTTTTTTGTACATTTAAAAAGTTGACAAAAATACCCTGCGCTGTTTCTGGTCGAAGATAAAGTTTGCCTGCTTCACCAGCAATCGTACCTAATTGCGTATTAAACATTAAGTTAAATTGGCGAACATCCGTCCAGTTTCGGGAACCACTTTCAGGGCAGGCGATTTGTAATTCTTCGATCAGATTTTTTACATCTTCCAAATCTTCATTGGTCAAGGAAGTATTTAGGCGAGTCAAAATAGTTTTTGCTTTTTCTAAATAACCCATCACTCGTGGATTCGTCGTCTTATACTGCTCTTCATCGAAAGCATCACCAAAACGCTTTCTGGCTTTTTCAATTTCTTTATCCGCTTTTTTCATCACCTTCTTCTCCACGTATTCTTCCACTAACTGATCTGCACGATAACGCTTTTTAGAATCCTTATTATCAATCATCGGATCATTAAAAGCATCAACGTGACCGGAAGCTTTCCAAGTCTTCGGATGCATAAAAATAGCAGAATCAATACCTACAATATTTTCATGCATCTGCACCATAGCCATCCACCAATATTTCTTGATGTTATTTTTTAGCTCAGAGCCATATGGGCCGTAATCATAAACCGCGGCAAGTCCATCATACACTTCACTCGACTGAAAGATGAAACCATATTCTTTACAATGTGAAACCAGTTTTTTAAATAAATCGTCAGACATATGAATTGATATTTTTAGATTGCGTTATTTATTTTTGATGTTACGTTTTTTTCTTAGAATTAGTTCCCCGGATACAAGAAGTAAAGTAGTTAAAGAGGGTTAAGATGTTAAGAGGCAAATATCAAAAAAAAACTTAGCTATATTTCTCCATCTTTCACCTCTGTTAAAAGTCGCTTTGGAAATGGAATTTTATTTCCGGGAAATTTTCCTGAATCGATTTTAGAACCCAGGCACTTTCTGCCATGAGTACAGGTTTACCATCTTTATCTTTGGCCATGTCTCGCTTTCGGCGATTCGCAAATTCTTTAAACTTTACCGGATCATCGCATTCTACCCAACATGCCTTATGTAAATTCACTTGTTCATAGGTGCAAGATGCACCGTACTCGTGTTTGAGTCGATATTGAATAACTTCAAATTGAAGCGCTCCGACAGTACCGATAATTTTTCGATTATTAAAATCTTTAGTAAAAAGCTGTGCTACTCCTTCGTCCATCAATTGAGAAAGT
>CAYXQH010000704.1:0-3446 GCA_964467425.1 uncultured Saprospiraceae bacterium | reverse complement strand
TTAAATTATTCAAATAAAATTCGAGAACTCTAATTTAAGGATTTTAATGAATCATCTTACATATATTCGCAAGTTTGTATAAAAATTGCCTTAAAATATTTCTATTTGCTCCAAATTCAAATTAAAACTTGCTTAATCTGCTTTGTAAGCACTTTTAAACTGTAAATTCAATTGTCGCCTGGAAAACATTTTAGATTTTTAGAAGGCTTCATTTTTCTGTTTTCCATTCAATTTATTTTTCTGCTTTAGCCTATCTTTGTCTCCTAAATTATACTGCTCTACTATGCAAATGATTCAAGATTTAGTTGAAAAGTTTTATAATAAAAAAGGAAGCATCCAATCACTACCAGGAGATGTTGATCTCAATTTTAAATTGAAGACAGCCGACGGCGGGTTATTTATTGTTAAACTCATGCGAGAAGGTACCCTTCCAGCCGATATTGATATCCAATGTGCTATACTTCTTTATCTTGAAAATCGAATCCAGGAAATCGACTTACCAAAAGTTATTCGATCTAAGAACAAGGCCCCATTTGAAATCATTGAACTAGATGGAGTACCACGTATTTTATGGATACTGACCTGGTGTCCCGGTACACTATTCGCTCATTTCAGTCCGCATTCAGAAAGCTTAGCCCATAGTTTTGGTGCTTCCATTGCGCATTTAACGAATGGGCTGGAAGGTTTTGATCACCCAGCTAAAAAACGAGACCATCGCTGGACCTTGACCGAAGCTTTACAATCCAAACATTTAGCACCGCATATTCAGGGGGATACCAAAGCGATTGCTATTTCTGTTTTTAAAACCTTTGAAGAGAAGACGGCTTTACTTTTACAAGGCTTACCACATAGTGTCATTCATAATGATGCAAACGATTATAATGTCCTGGTCGATCAGGATTCAAAAGGTAAGGCTCATATCAGCGGAATTTTTGACTTTGGTGATTTGAGTTATCAACCAACGATTTGTGAGATCGCTGTTGCATTAGCCTATGTATTAATGGACCAATCCTTCCCGCTTCGAGTATGTTCTAACTTTTTAAAAGGATATGCTTCGATACGTCCGATTAGTGAAAATGAATTGGCTGTTCTTTTTGATTTAATAAAAACAAGATTAGCCGTTAGTATATCTATTTCAAGTTATCGGCAAATTCAAGAACCGGATGATGAATATATTACCATCAGTCAAATTCCTGCAAAAAACCTTTTAACAAAATTGGACAAGATTCCTGATGCGCTTGCTTTAGCTGTTTTTAGAAAAGCTTGTGGCTACTCCATCATTCCACAATCAACCGAACGATTTGATTTTTTAAAATCAGCCCATCCTTTTCCAATCATGGCCGACATTGACTTTGAATCTGTTCTGGATTTGAGTGTCAGCTCGACCATGCTTACTGCCAATCCCGAATCGGTACAGCTAGACGCACTGACCAAAAAGATTAACGCTTTTATGGAATCGAGAGCTACGTCCTCTTGTATTGGTCGCTATTGTGAATCGAGAAGATTATATGCTGCTGCTAATTTCGGAGCCAGTGGTCATCCAAGCAAAGAAAAACGAACCAATCATTTAGGTATAGATATTTTTACAAAAGCAGGTGCTGCTGTTTTCGCTCCTTTTGATGGCATCGTTGAAATAGCAACCACAATTGATTTGCCATTGGATTACGGTGGAATGATCATTCTAAAACACCATACCGAAACAGGCATTCCTTTTTATACACTATACGGCCATTTAAGCGCCAATAGTTTTCCGTTTAAAACAGGTGACCACGTAAAAGCTGGCAATCAGATTGCAGCACTCGGTGAGCCGAATGAAAACGGAGGTTGGCCTCCTCATTTACATTTGCAACTGATGATTGATTTGGTGGGACTAGGAAAAGAATTTCCAGGAGTTGCCTATCAGGAAGAAATCGAAATCTGGAGCAGCCTTTCTCTAAATCCCATGCTACTTTTTGATGTTCCTGACATCCAGCTTTTTGATGCAAGTGTCCATCCTGAAGTTTTGTTAAAAGATCGTCAACTGGTCTTGGGCAATAATTTAAGTTTAAGTTATTCCGATCCGTTGCATATTGTTTCCGGATATAAACAATTCTTATTTGACAGTCATGCAAGAACCTATCTTGATTTATATAATAATGTTCCACATGTTGGGCATCAACATCCGCGGGTAGTACAAGCGATCCAAAATCAGGTTGCTTTGCTCAATACGAATACTCGATATTTACATGAAAACATTTTAAACTATGCTAAAAAACTAAAGCAAAAATTACCTAATCAATTAGAGGTTTGCTACTTCACAAATTCTGCAACAGAAGCCAATGAATTAGCGATTCGAATGGCAAGGACATTTACAAAACGAAAAGATATACTCGTTGTAGAATCTGCCTATCATGGACACACTTCTACCCTAATTGATATCAGTCCATATAAACATGATGGTCCAGGAGGTGAAGGTCCACCGGATTGGGTGCATACCGTTCCGATTGCAGATGATTATCGAGGCCAATTTAAAAGAGAAAATCCAGATGCAGGGCAACTCTATGCTAAAGAAGTACAGCAAATCATAAAGTCGATAGAAGCAAAAGGCAAAGAGATTGCAGGTTTTATTGCAGAAACCTACCCAAGTGTTGGCGGGCAAATCATTTTACCGGAAGGTTATTTAAAAGAAGTTTATCAACAGATTCGTAATCATGGCGGGCTTTGTATCGCGGATGAAGTCCAAACTGGTTTTGGTCGTCTGGGGAAATCCTTTTGGGCTTTCGAGACGCAGGAGGTGATTCCGGATATTGTTATTCTTGGTAAACCGATAGCGAATGGAATGCCGATGGGCGCTTTGATAACAACGAAAGAAATTGCGGAAGCTTTTGATAATGGGATGGAATACTTTAGCACCTTTGGTGGCAACCCGGTTTCCTGTGCTGCAGCAATGGCGGTTTTGGAAACAGTAGAAGTCGAAGATTTGCAATCGAATGCCACAAAAATGGGCAAACTTATCATGGAGCAGTTTAAACGATTACAGGCTAAATATCCTTTGATTGGAGATGTTCGTGGAGAAGGTTTGTTTTTAGGAATGGAGCTGGTGAAAAGTAAAGAGACCTTAGCGCCTGCTGTAGCGGAAGCAGATTATGTGGTCAATCGACTGAAAGATTTTCGAATTTTGGCAGGCACAGACGGACCGTTGCATAATGTCTTGAAATTTCGCCCAAGCATGGTTATTGAAAAAGCAGATGTTGATTATTTTATTGAGGTCTTGGATCGTATTTTTAGTGAGACTTTTTTGAAAATGGGTTAATTTTAGACACAGAGGTTCACAGAGTACACACGGAGTTCCACAGAGGGTTTATTAGCCATCGCTAAATACCTGGCAATCCCGAATATTGAATATTGAATATTGAATATTGAATATTGAATATTGAATATTGAATTAGATCCCCGGGCTTTTTATT
>CAYXQH010000703.1:0-3453 GCA_964467425.1 uncultured Saprospiraceae bacterium | reverse complement strand
TGTTCGCATCACGGATGTTACCGGACGTATTGTTTTGGAAAAAATATTAGTAGAGGAAACTTCCGGAGCAAAATTGGATTTAAGTGCTGTTGCTTCAGGAGTATACTTTATAACGATACATTCAGAAAACGGAGTGATCTTGAAAAACTCAAGAATAGTCAAGAGTAGTAATTAGATTTAAATAACAAGCAGCGATAAAAGCTGAAGAGTGAATATCGGTTTATTGGTAACAATATTCACTCTTGCTTTTATTCACTGTTCTTTAAAAAGTATTTAAAATGAAAAATATAATTTTAACAATAATACTATCGATTAGCTTTATTATCTCCTATGCTCAACCAGATGACTTATTCTACTATGCATTCGAAGATAAGATAGAAATTAACCTAGTCGATGCTACAAACAATATCTATCAAACGAATGGAGGTGCAAGTCTTCAATTAACAAATTTTATTATTCTACAATGGAAAGACGAAGTATCTAAAAAGCAAAAAGATAAATTAATTGCTAAATATAACCTTAATGCAACCAAAGCTACTCGACTTTATAATGTATACCAAGTCAATAATCCTATTCCTGTTTCGCAAAATATTTATGAGACCGGCCTTGTAAGATATAGTTATCCTGATTTTTTATCTGTAGTAATGAATAATGAATATATTCCTAATGATGAATATTTCGGAGAACAGTTTTACCTTCACAATACAGGTCAGGAATGTAATGACGGGCACTTTGGTACCGAAGACGCAGATATTGATGCTCCGGAAGCTTGGGATATAACCAAAGGGAATAGCGATATAATCGTAGCTATCTTAGATACTGGAGTAACGGATGATCATCCGGATTTACCATCTGATCGTCAATTACGTCTTAATGGTAGTAATTTTCATACTGAAGATGGTCTTGATGACAACGACCCTAGTCCAACAAACAGCAATCATGGAAATGCCTGTGCCGGGATCGTTGCTGCGGAAATGGATAATAATGAGGGAGTAGCGGGTATTGCACCAGAATGTACGATAATGCCTGTTAAAGTCCCCCTTGGTGCTAATCTGCCAAACTCTGGACAAATATTTGCCGATGCAATTACTTTCGCCGCAGATAATGGAGCACATATTATTTCAAACAGTTGGGGATACGGCCCAGGCTCGATTGATGTCCCTAACTATATCCCTGCAATAGTTGTTGCTATTGAAGATGCGATTCAACAGGGAGCAATAGTTATTTTTTCTGCAGGTAATACAGCGAATCATGCTAATGATTTTGAAGGCGCTTTCCCCTTTCCAGGTAATGCAAACATTCCTCAAATGATTACTGTTGGTGCTTCAGATAGAAATGATGAACAAGCAAATTATAGCCCGACTGGTAGCAAAATTGAGATAGTTGCACCATCAAACACAGCACCTACGCTTCAAATTCCAACTGAAGGAGATAATATTTGGACAATGGACATACCAGGAGAAGATGGATATAATCCACAAAGCGGGGAAACGCTTCCGGATTATGGCGCTAATAATCTTTCCTATACTGGAAGATTTGGAGGCACCTCTGCAGCTGCTCCGCAAGTTGCAGGAGTTATCGCGTTGATACTTTCCGTCAACCCCTGCCTAACAACAGATGAGGTACTGGATATTTTGTATAATTCTGCGGATAAGGTTGGAGGGCACAATTATAATTGGAACCCCAATCAACCTGGACACTCCAAAGAATTTGGATTTGGAAGAGTCAATGCCTTTCAGGCTGTTCAACTTGCTGCCAACTCCGATTTTACTTTTGAGACAGACTGTGTTGATGGAACTTTAACTATTACCGCTTCATCTGATGAAGAAGATGTCAGTCATTTTTGGGGACTATTCCAAACAACCGTTCCTAACTCTACATTAACTTCGGAAACTATTGATGGTAATCCTGATACTGATTTAATAGATCCCATCGTCCCTGTTCAATGGGCACAAACGGCGACTTTTACTAATATCGCTTTTAATGGATACTATTATATCAAACATGGTATCTGGAAAGATGGATGCTTTACCTGGACAGAGACAAGAATTGCGATCCCTTCAGGTGGTGTTTCTGAATTCCATTTTGAAAATGAAAACGGAACAGATTATGAAAGCGGCTCTACTATTTGCTATGGTCAGGATGTTTATATAAATGGGCAAGCTTCTCAAAATGAGAATCGCTATTTTATTTCAATAAAAAGAAGACCGGCCGGAACAAACGAGGCAACTGTACTATTTGCTGAACTTGGGTGGACCTTAAATTCTACTGTTGGTGTAATTAATTTATCCGAGGAAGTCAATAACCTAAACCCGGATTTATACTTTGAACCCGGATATGAATATGTAGTATTATTAGCAATTGCCAATCTGGATGAATGTATTGGATGGACACCTGAATCACATAGTATTGTAGTTGAATGCTGTCCTTATACATTAGCTGCATGGTCAGGTTTTATAAATAATACAGGATTGATTACTGCGAGTCCTGACTTGGATTATTTGAATATTCCAGCAGTTGATCAAGAATGGTATTTGCTTTCAAGTACCAATGAGGAAGGGGGTGATTTTCAGTTCGTAGATTTTCAAACAGGAGATTCCTATTCTTATCAGACTAATGACGGTGAGCTTTATTATTTCTTGTTCCACAAAACATTTAGTGAATGTGGCGAAAATTGTATTGGTGAACTAGTTCATGGAGGAGAATTTATACAAGATGATGTTTTCTTCACTTGTGATTTATTGGAATGTTATGCAGAGAATGCGGCCAATAGTCCTATCAACGCAGCTTTAGTAGATAACGGTTCATACGTAACTGAACTTTTGGAAAGTACTTCCTGCGGGCAAGAAGTGATATTCACTTATTATATAGTTCCGGCACAAGGTGTTAATCTCGACGATGTAATTGTTTTAGAAGCTGAAATACCTACGGAATATATCCTGATAGAAGGAGATGGAACAACTGCATTTGGAGCTAACAACTTACTTACTTTGAATGGTCTAAGCGAGGCTGGGATAGAAGTAACGCTTACGGTAGAGTCAACTGAAATTTTATCTGTAGGTACCATTAGTGATATTCAAATCATGATAGCTGAAGAAAGTACAAGTGGCTTTATGTGTGAAACTCCTCTTGCTAGTATAGAGGCTACTGAAGTCTGTAAAGGAGATTATAATGGAGATGGCGTAAGAACCGCTGTAGATCTTTCTGCATTTCTAAATGAATATGGTCAACCAAGTGGTCCTTGTGGGATTGGTGATTTTAATAATGATGGTATGATAACAGCCTCTGACTTGACTGATTTTCTGGCAGTTTACGGTTTGCCATGTGACGACAATGCAAACGGGATGGTGGGGCAACAAAGAGAATTTACGATTGCTGGTAAAGGTCTAGAGCAATCCTTGAGTGAAACGGATTATAATACCCTCCAATTAATATTGAAAACGAATCAAGAAG
>CAYXQH010000702.1:0-3468 GCA_964467425.1 uncultured Saprospiraceae bacterium | reverse complement strand
GAGATGTGTTGTCCAATGAAATTCCATTAATCTTCCGAAAAGAAATTTATGCCACAGCCTGTATCATTGGTGGTTGCTCCTATTTAATGATTATGAAAACCGGATTGCAAGAAGATGTAGTCATTTTTATTACCGTTTTAATTGTAATAGGAATCCGAAGTTTTGCTGTAAAACGAGGGCTACGTTTGCCGACAGGGTAGGGAATTACAAAGGTGAGGAGTGATAGGTGATGACTCGGTGTTCGATGTTGCCGTTTTCTAAACGAACACCGAACACCGAACACCGAAAATAATTAATTCGCTTTTTCTTCCTCTGGTGACATCGTCACTTGAATCATATTGTTTGCATCGAAATAACTATTCGTTGCTTTTTTAATAGATTCAGAATTTAAGCCATTAATATATTTTTCATAATCTTCAAACTGGATACCAGCTGGATCAACACCATTTTGGTAAGCGTATCTCAAGCTTCTGCTCCAGAATCTGTTTTCTTTTAAATCTTTGATTCGACCTTGTCGCTGTGTTTCTCTTACTTTGACCAAGTCTTTTTCTGCTGCTCCATTTTTCTTAGCGTATTGAATATCCGCTTTCGCCGTTTTGATAAGTTCATCAACCATAGGAGGATCAGCGTTAAATGAAATAGTGATCTGATATTCAGAAGAAGGGTACTGCGAAACAAACCCACTCACTCGAACACCATAAACACCACCTTTGTCTTCTCGCATAGATTCTCTCATCTTGATACGTAGCACGTCAAGCATAGAGTTGAAATTATATCGGTTGACCGGATCCCATTGGAAGTCACCATGATAAATAATGTTGACTAAAGATTTTGGTGCTTTTCCTTTAGTTAGGCTTTTCGTTATACCACCAGGAATATAATCAGCTCCAACATCTTTGAATTTTTCATTTCGATTTAATGCTGGAAGCGAACCAAGATAAGTAGCCAACAATGGCTTTAGTTTTTCTTCATCAAAGTTACCAACCATGATAAATGTGAAGTCACTCGCATCAGCAAAACGTTCGTTATAGATTTCGTAAGCTCTGTCCAAATCGATCTCTTTTAATTGAGCCTCTGTAGGAAATCCACGACGTGGATGATTTTTGTAAGTGATTTTAGAAACCTGATTAGAAAACCAGAAATCCGGATTTGACATGAGGTTTTTATAAACAGAACTTTGCTTTGCAATATAAGATTTCAAAGCATTTTCATCCTTTCTAGGTTTTGTAAAATACAAATGAGTCATCTGTAAAAAAGCTTCGATATCATCAGGTGAAGAGGAGCCATTAAATCCTTCCCAAAGCTCACCGATATAAGGAGAAACATTCATTGTTTTTCCAGTAAGTTTCTTTTGAAGTTGTGGAAGGTCAAAATTTGAAATTCCGGAGGTGTTCACAATTCTAGCTGCATTGGTCGCATTTGGATAGTCTTCATCGCTATATAAAGAGCTTCCGCCAGGACTATATGCACTAACTAAAATCTCATCATTTTTAAAATCAGTTTGTTTTAAAACTACTTTTAAGCCATTCGCTAAAGTCAATTCAGTCACACCGATATTATCCAATTTTCTCTCTTCTTTGATTGGTGCAGCTGTTGGTATTTCTGCCATTAATGGCTCATCAGAAACATTGTCAATGTATGGTTTGATATCCAATTGCTTCACGGATTCTAAAATGCCAAGCACATCATTCTCCGTTGGCATCGGAACATTTGGCTTGTCTGGCCCAGTAATTACAATAACTCGATTTTCATCCGTTACCCATTTTTTAGCTAGCTGATTCACTTCTTGTATCGTGATCGTTGGTAAGAATTTTTTATAAAAACCTACTTCATCAGAGATTCCAGGAATAGCAATTCCGTCAACAAAGTGTGCTACATATCTAGAAGCAAAACGACGAGAATCTGTTTTGTCTTTTTCTTTTAATGCTTTCTCCATACCCGTTAGAATTTCTGTTTTCTGCCGATCTAACTCACTTTGATTGAAACCATGTTTTTGAACGCGTTCATTTTCTTCTAAAAGTACTTTTAAACCTTTTGAAGCACCACCTTCAGGAACCATCGCAAAAGCTGAATAGCTATCGATATCTCCGAGGTCTCTTGAATACCCTGAAAAAGCATAGTTGAAAGGAGGCGCTGCACTTTGTGCTAACTCATCTAGTCTGGCTCCTAACATATTATTATATAGACGGTGAATTATATTTCGACGATAATCTTTCATGCTTTTTACCGGAACATGATCGTGCTTATAGATTACTCGTACATTTGAAAAAGGAGCCTCTTTATCTGTTACGATAGAAACGAAGGTCTCTTTATGCTTTGGTACATCATAATTTTCTCGTGGTCTTGGATTAGCAGGATTCTGTAGTTTTCCAAAACGAGATTTTATTTCCTGCTCCATTTTATCTACATTGATATCACCAACGATAATTACACCCATTAAGTCCGGTCGATACCAGTCCTTATAAAAACGGCGGACCGCTTCGTGTGGAGCGTTACGAATAATTTCAGGTTTTCCAATTGGAAGGCGTTCTGCATATCGCGAACCAAAATACATTACAGGAAGGTATTGATTAAACATTCGTTGGTTAGCACTTAGTCTTGATCTCCACTCTGATTCTACTACACCTCTTTCTTTATCAATTTCTTCTCCATCAAATGCAACACCACCTGCCCAGTCTTCTAAAACTAAAAGCCCTTTATCCAAAAGCTCTGCACTATCTGTTCTAACTTGAAGCATATAAACTGTTTCATCAAAACTAGTATAAGCATTTAAGTCAGGACCGAATCGAGTACCGATTGTTTCGAGGTAATCGACTAATTCACTTTTTTTGAAATTTTTAGAACCATTGAATGCCATGTGTTCTACAAAATGCGCAAGTCCTTGCTGATCATCATCTTCCTGCATCGCACCTGCATTAAGCGTGAGTCTTAATTCTGCACGATCTTCAGGTTTTGCATTTTTTCGGATGATATACTTAATTCCATTTGGAAGTGATCCTGTTCGGATATCTGGATCTACTGGAATCGTTTTCATTGATGTGGTACCAGTGACCGCATCTTTTACTTTTATTGGTGCATCTGCAAGAGGTTCAACTGTTGCACTGGCAGCTTCAACGGCGTTGCCTGCATCCGTTTTCGTTTGATTTTTTGAAGCTTGAAGATCTGTAGTTTTCGGCGTACAGGCAAAAAATACGGATACAACAAACAAACATAAAGCGGTAAACTTGAAGAGGTTCTTCATAAGAGGATTGGTTTAGGTTAATGTTGATTTTATTAGGAATTTCGAGTAATCAATGCAATAGCGTGCAAATTCTTGTTTGGGGTAAAATCAAGGATTCATAGCTAAAAAGGTCTAATAGACATGTTCTTTATTAAAATAAAGAAAAGTCCTCAAATATTTTAAGACAATACTGTCTTAACAATAACGGCTGAAATGAATTAAGTAACGGTCAAATATATTTTTAAACT
>CAYXQH010000701.1:0-3475 GCA_964467425.1 uncultured Saprospiraceae bacterium | reverse complement strand
CACGGTCTACTTTAATGCTAACAAAATGATCATTCATTAATTTTGCAATGGTACTATCCTCAAATGATTCATGCTCCATCACATGGCACCAATGGCAGGCAGAATAACCAACCGAAATGATAATCATTTTATCCTCCTTTTTCGCTTTTTCTAAAGCTTCCGTGCCCCACGGGTACCAATCAACAGGATTGCTGGCATGCTGCAACAAGTAGGGACTTGTTTCATCTGCAAGATGGTTGGTATACTCAGATTGATTTGATTGAATCTTGCCATTTGGACTAGTACAACTAACTAGAATAAGCAGAAGAAGAGAAAATAGCGTTTGATATCGGTTCATGCTGTAAAAACATTATTATTTAAAAACTGCAAGTTAGGATTTTTAAAATTAAAATATCAGATGAAAAACAAAGATATTAATCACCTTTCCTTTAGCTTCTTAATTTTTTGATACGGAGCTTCACAGATTAATCACAAAGTCTCACAGAGTATTTCAATCATTCAATCATTCAATCATTCAATCATTCAATCTCTCAATCTCTCAATCTCTCAATCATTCAACGATATTACCAGACTACCTGACTTACGCAGTAATACGAACAAACTTAGACAAAGCCATATATAACTCCTCTGGATTAAAAGGTTTGGTAACAAAGGCGTCCATTCCTGCATCAAAGGCCTTCGTTCGAAAGCCTGCAATAGCTGAAGCAGATAGTGCAATAATTGGAACTTCTTTATACTTGGGATTTTCTAAAGCTCTGATTTTGGAAGTTGCAGTGTAGCCATCCATCACAGGCATATTTAAATCCATTAATAAGAGACTATAATCTTTTTCTTGAATCTTTTGCAAAGCAATAAGGCCATTTTCAGCAACATCAATTTGTAGGTTCCATTTAGAAAGAAACTTCTTTGCGACCATGATATTGATCTTATTATCTTCGACCAGTAATACTGATTCTCCATCGAATGGAGTGAAATCTGTAAAACTAGATTCTATCTTGTTTTCTGTTTTCGTTACGGGTTTCGATTTTTCAAAAGTTAATTCAAAGGAAAATGTAGAACCTTTGCCAACTTCACTTTCTAATTGGATAGCACTGTCTTGAATTTCTAATAATCGCTTTGTGATAGATAAGCCAAGTCCTGTACCTCCAAATTTTCTTGTGGTATCTGCCTCTGCTTGAGAAAAACTTTTGAAAATTTTATCAAACTTATTCTTTGGAATACCTATCCCTGTATCTTGTACTGCAAAGAGAATTTTTACTTCTTTTTCAGATTCTTCAACGAGATTCATATTTAAATTTACAGAACCTTCGCTTGTAAATTTTATTGCATTTCCAATGAGATTCGTTAATACCTGACTCAATCTAACCTGATCTCCCATCACATCTTGAGGAACATCAGGAGCAACATTTAAGTTTAAGGCTATATTCTTTTCTTCCGCTTTTGTTTTCAAAGCGTTTTTGATATTGTTGACATTCTGTTTTAGATTGAATACTTCTTTTTCTATGGTAATCTTACCCGCTTCAATTTTACTGTAATCTAAAATATCATTAATCAGCGATAATAATAAGTCAGCTGAAAATTT
The DNA here is from genome assembly GCA_964467425.1 of uncultured Saprospiraceae bacterium. Classification (GTDB taxonomy): domain Bacteria; phylum Bacteroidota; class Bacteroidia; order Chitinophagales; family Saprospiraceae; genus JAHDHW01. The sequence goes on along the minus strand of CAYXQH010000701.1, from coordinate 1,893 downwards.
TAGCGTTTGCAAATTTTCCACTTGATCTGCTCGCGGCTTTTCGTGTAATAAAATATTCGAAAGTCCTACAACAGCATTCATCGGAGTTCTGATTTCATGACTCATCGTTGATAAAAACTTTGCTTTTACCGCAGCTTGATTTTCTGCCGATTCCTTTTCACTAATAATATTCACTACTTGATGTAGAAAATGATTGATCAGAAAAGAAAAGCAAAGAATAAACAAAGAGGACAAAAGGATGTTCCATTTTAAGCTTGCTAGTGCAGCTTCCGGATTACTTACTTGAAGATCATAATAGGAACGAAAAATGAAAAAGGTAGATAATAAAATTAAACTACCCATTGAAATTCCAAAAAGGTATTTCGTTGTGTGTTCTTGAGAGATTGGATTTACAGATTTCAATGTTATGTATTTAATAGTGTTTGGCATTTCAATTAAGAAATACTTTTTAAAAGGTAAAGCCGGAGGGAATAGCTGGGAAGGATTTAAATTATATGGTTCTTTAAATCAAATTTGAATCCGAAACGAGTAGGTTTATTTGAAATATTGGATTAAATGTGACAGGGTAAAAACAACATTGTGTCTTTTTGACGATGATTAACATAGGTTTTTTAACCGAATAAGGAACTTAATTACCTAGGTAAATTGTTAAATTGATGTTATTCAAATATGAAATTTTAGAAATGGATAGAATTCCCGAGTTTTATTTTTTAATTTGGAAAGGAAACAAAACATATACTCATGAAATGGAGAAGATTAAATGGCGATAGAATAGATTTACCTATCAAAGAGGCAGTTGAAAAAACAATCATTGCTGAAACTGAAAAGGGGTTTAAGCTTAAAGTCTGTATTGGAACAGATTCGCAAGTAAGAGGAGAAATTACAGAATTTGCAAGTGTGATTGTTTTTCTTAGAGAAAAGAAAGGTGGATTTATGTTTATTCATAATTACAAATCAAAGGTTAATATGGGTCTCCGAGAACGAATGATTGCTGAGGTAGCTAAATCTGTTGAAGTTGCTTACTCGCTTTGTGATTTGTTGGATAAATATAATGTTGCATTAGAGGTGCATGCTGATATAAATACGGATCCTCATTTTCAATCTAATACGGCTCTCAAAGAGGCGATGGGATATATTTTGGGAATGGGATTTGTTTTTAAAGCAAAACCAGATGCCTTCGCAAGCTCTAGCTGTGCTGATAAGGTTGTATAAAATATTAAATAAACTTTACATAAACGACGTACACCTTTAACAGGCCTACGTCGTTTTTGCTTTTATATATTGGATTAGGTTCTTCTACTCAACTTTCTTAGCAACTTCTTTCGTTCCTCTAAGTAATCCTCCTCAGCATCATGGTAGTTTTCAGATTTGGAAATGCTAGAGATCGTATTTATGACTATAACAACAATCATTGCTATACCAAAAAGTAAAAAACCCAGCTGAATTTCTCCTTTCATACCACTCGACGATGAAAACAGATAAAGCCAGAATGCCATAAATATTAATTTAATGATCGCTCTAAATATACTACCTATACTTGTGGTTTTATTTGGGTAACTGCTACCATACTCATCTGTAATTTTATATTTCTCTTTTTCAATGATCCATTCTCTATCTATTCTTGCAATTTCTCTTTCCACTAAAAGAGTGTTAGAATTATTTATCAAGTATTCCGTATTTGCTTTTATTTTTCCCAGCACTTCTGTATAAGCTACAGTGCCAGTTCTTTTAATAGTAAGAGAACTGTTACAAAATAAACAGTTGAAAAATTTGGCTTGGGGTCTAATCTTTAGATCCCCACCACAATTATTGCATTTGAGCGTTTCGATTTTCATTTAGCTGTGAATATTATTTTTTGTCTTACTACTTATTATACTCTTCATAATATTTTCT
>CAYXQH010000700.1:0-3489 GCA_964467425.1 uncultured Saprospiraceae bacterium | reverse complement strand
CAATTACTGAAAAATAAGATTAAATATGTATTAAATTTAGAATGCAAACTTTTTTAATCCCTATTACTTAAAATACTGAACATTTCATTTTAAAATACTGATTGAAAAACTACACTGTTTTTCACTTCTTAGAATTAGTATTCTTGGTTTACTGTTGAATAAAAAAATGTCGTAAAAGCAAATTGACTTTGGTTTTACAACTAATGAAATGCCTGCATGTGTATGGTCAAAAATACGCCTGGCTTAACTATGCTCAAAAAAACAAAAACAATGAAATTCAATCTATTATTTTCGATTTTACTTTTTACTACTGGATCGCTTTGGGCGAATGCTGTTAAAGAAATTAGCCAAAGTACAAAAGAAGTAGTACTGGAAATTACTACTTCTTCATCTAACACTTCTGGGCATATTACAAAAATTGACCACTCTTTTTCCAATGGAAATTCCAGCCGCCTTGTTTATGTTTCTCAACTTTATGGAAAGTACAATACTAACGAAGTAGGGGTTTGGTATAATGGAAGCCAATGGACTATATTCAATCAGAACAAAAAAAAGATGCCCATCGGAACTAAGTTTTTTGTCTGGATTAAGAAAAACAATGCGGAACGCGCATTTATGCATAAAACCTCTAAGTATAATATTACCGACAATTGGACAACTATTAATGATTCACAGCTAAACGGAAATCCTGATGCGATCCTCATCGTTACACAGCGATTCGGAAAATATATTACCAGCCCTGTTGGCGTTTGGTATTATAAAGGCAAATGGAGAATTTATACGGAGACCAGAGAGAAAATGCCGGAGGGTACTATGTTTAATGTTTATTATCAAACAACCATTAGGAAAAGGAGTGTGGTGTTACATCAAGTGACCTCGAAGAGCAAACATAGCTTCAATTCCAAACATGTTACTTATGTGAAATTTGATAATAAACCAAGTCAAAGAATGGCTGTCTTTGCAACGCCTCACTGGAAAGGAACTTACAATCCTCATGTGACTGGCGTTTGGTTTTCTCAAAATACCTGGTCTGTTTTTAACCAAAACCGTAAAGAAATACCAACCGGAGTCTATTTTAATACCATTCATGCTATAAAAGGAGAAAAGTATGGACGAGAGGAATCAACAGCGAGTTCATCGACATCTTCATCTGCTCGAACTTCTTCCAATAGAAAACCCACTGAGCGAACACGTAGACCCGCAAGATCTAAAACGGCTACTTGTAGCGGTAAAGCCACGCTTTCAAACAATCAATATAGGATTACTGAAGGCTATATCGAAAGTGCGGATGGCGAATTTGCTAAAACAGTACGGATCAAGAGTAATGGAACTTTTCGGATTTCAGGACTTAAAGACGGATCCTATACCCTGACAATTAACAGCGATGACCCAAAATTTGGAGGTAAGGGTGATTACTATACGCCAGTTGGACGAAAGACTTTTCGGGTCTCGAATGGTTCCTGCTCCTCTTCAAGTTTAAATATAAAATTGGAATAAACTTATAAGAGAATGCTCTTTTAGAGATTAACAATCAATGATAAATCCTTTATAATTAATCCAAATGGAACTACATGAATTGCTTCACAGGGCACAGCAAAATGGTTCTTCTGCAAGACAGTATGCCGGTATGAAAAGAGTTAATGTTCATCAGGTTATTCAAATTATTAAAAATGATTTGAGTTCGGGAAGACATCCAGCAGTACGGATTGCTTTAAAATCTTTGTTGAAAAATATGGCAGCAAAACGATGGCGAATTACGGCAGGAATTCATAAGGGGGGCTTTGGTGGAAGAGGACGAAAGGCAGATGAGACAAAACACATTACCCTCAGAGTAAATAATATTGGTAGCTATCATCTCCGATTGAACAAACAAAACTACATTTTTCACATTACCGGTCCCCAAAATGAAATTCTTATGCCTTGGATTGCGCCGGGGACATCCATTTAAATTTATGTCTGCTTCGGGCACTTATAAAAAAAATTAAACAACATGTTACTACTTACCCCTTATACTACAGAACTGAAACAAGCAGTTGATATTGCTAAGTCTATCGCCAAAGAATTTCATAATGAAAAATATGGAGCACCGCATCTATTGCGAGGGCTTTTACATAACGAAATTGGACTAGCAGCTCAACTAGTCGAATGGGATAAAGATATCCATTACTTACGTGATTGGTCAGATATCCGAATCGAACAATATCCAAAAACGGGAAAAGTAAGTGGCGATCCTCAACCAGATGCGACCATTGAGAAGGTGTTGGAAGTGGCAGATATTACGAGAATGAAACTTGGTGACGAACAGTTAAGTCCGATTTCAGTATTCGTTACCTTATGCAAACCCGATTTAGCTTTTAAGGCAGATCAATTAAAAAGCCTGTCTGTTTCTGAAAAAGAGATTTTGGAATATTGTCTTTCTGACGTAAAGCCAGTAGCAAAGCCATCTTCGTCTAAAGCTAGCTCCAATGGAAAAACTTCCGGAGGGAATCAGCAGGCCCTTTCAAAGTATTGTGTCGATAAAACGTCGATTGCTGCTGTAGGAGAACTAGACCCTATTGTAGGTAGAGATACGGAAATCCGTTTAATGACTGAAATCCTCTGTCGTAGAACAAAACCCAATGTCATTATTACGGGAGAACCAGGCGTTGGGAAAACGGCTTTGGTGGATGGATTTGCTCAAGATATTCATGCAGGAAATATTCCGGACTTTTTGAAAAATGCTATCCTTTTCGAGTTGGACCTTGGAGCACTCATTGCGGGAGCGTCCTATAAAGGAGAAGTAGAAGACCGGATGAAAAAAATTATCAGCGAGATTAAATCGTTTGAAAAAGCAATTCTTTTTATTGATGAAATTCATGTGTTATTAGATCCGTCGGGCGGAATGCCTGGTTTATCAAATTTACTTAAACCCGAACTGGCAAGGGGTAGCCTCACAGTAATTGGTGCAACGACTAATGCCGAATATCGAAAATATATTGAATCGGACGATGCCTTTAGTCGAAGGTTTGAAAAACTATCGGTCGAAGAACCAGATGAAAAAACAGCTGTCCGAATGTTGCAAACCTTATTGGATAAATACGTTGAACATCATCAGGTTACTGTGGAGGAAGAGGTTTTACCCAATGCCGTTCGATTAGCTAAACGGTATATTAAAGATAGACAATTACCAGACTCAGCTATTGACTTGATGGATCGGACGATGGCTTCCTTGCGATTGATTTTAGAGAATGGGAAAACGTTGATTGAAGGCTTAGAAAAAGAGCTGCAAGAGCTTTTTAAAAACGAGGAGCAAAATGGACTAATGGAAAATGCCAGTTGGTTCTATCATCAAATAAAGGCTCGTACAAGCCCAATCTTGATTGGAAAATTAGAAGATGATCCGGAGGTGGAAGCTTTTGAAGATGTAGAGACTTTTAAAACAGCATTAGAAAAAATGCTGAAAGATTTGGCAAATTTAAATAAAAAACAAACAGATACACTTTCTGATCT
>CAYXQH010000699.1:0-3502 GCA_964467425.1 uncultured Saprospiraceae bacterium | reverse complement strand
TGGCTTGTATAATCTTGGAACAGGAAAAGCACAAACTTTTGAAAAATTAGTGAAGTCTACCTTTAAAGCAATGGGACAAAAACCGTCCATTTCTTTTATTGATACGCCTAAAGACATTCGAAAAAACTATCAGTATTTCACTCAGGCAGATATGTCTAAATTAAAAAAGCTAGGCTACAAGAAAAAATTCCATAGTCTGGAAGAAGGCATCAATGACTACGTTAAAAATTATTTACTGAAAAGAAAGACGTGGTAAGTCTATCGTATTGCTCACCGAATCTTATTCATCGCCGAGTAAAAAATCAAAAACCAATCTCCATTCGTTTTCATAAAACGTCGCTGCATTCCAAATCCTTCTTTGGTATAAATCTCTTCGGTAATAATATCCCCCATCGATAAAAAATCTCTTGAAAAAGCTCCTCCATCACTATTGAAAGGTTGATGCATTTTCCAATTTTCCGCTTCCCAATGAAAATTTCCGGTGAGCCTCAATAAGCTATCCGCATTGGCAGGCATCCCTCGTAGCGGAAACAATACATGCTCTATTTGATATATACTATCCTGATGAAACTTAAGGTAGAATGTTTCAAAATCTTCTGGGAGTCGATCTGATTCATCCATTGGCGTTTCTTCCACCAAAGCATCATTCGAAGGTTTAGCTTCCTCTGTCGTAATCGTTTTTAATTTAAATGTAAAAAAAATGGACGCCGCCATCACGCCTACAAAAAAGCCGATTGCGTATTTTATCATGATGAATAGTTTTTCTGGATATGGTTATGTGGTTAATAGAAGAACGGAGAAGATAGAAAAAGTCACGATTCAACATTTACCCCTTAATAATAAAATAAAACCTCGTCTTTTCCTTTTCTTTTAAGGTCCGGTACTTGCGCATCTTCTGTTGGATAACCAACGGGAATTAATAAAAAAGCACGTTCATTTTCTGGGCGCTCTAAGACACCTTGTAAAAAATTCATTGGACTGGGAGTATGTGTTAAAGAGACTAATCCAGCATTATGAATAGCAGAAAGTAAAAAACCAGCAGCAATGCCTACAGATTCATTGACATAATAATTTTTATTCTTTCCATCCTCGTTAAGATCATATGCTTTTTTAAATAAGACAATCAACCAGGGAGCAACTTCCAGAAAAGGCTTAAGTTCATTAGTAGCAAAAGGTTTTAAATCCTTTAACCATTCATCTGACATTCTACCGTGATAATTTTCAAATTCTTCTTTTTCCGCAGCAATGCGAATCTTCTTTTTTATTGCTGGATTGGAAACCGCACAAAAAGTCCAGGGCTGTTTATGAGCACCAGAAGGCGCAGAGGATGCGGTCATAATAATATCCTCTATCAATTCTTTTGGAACTGCCTTGTCCGAAAAATGTCGGAGCGATCGACGTCGTTCCATCAATTCATAAAATGCTTTCGCTTTATTTAGACTTTCCTGTTCGGATAAGCTTTGAGCAGTGTATTTTTTAAATAAGGAATTTTCTACCATCACATTATACTATTTTATAAATCTCCTAATTGAGGTCTTAAGATTATATCTTCAACGACTGCAGAAGGACTCATTTTCCAGGCACTCATCACAGAAATTGCTATATCATTTGCTTCCATCAATCGCTCTTTTGGCAATTCCACACCTGCCCATGAATTTGACCAAGTTGCGCCGGGCATAATACTCGTTACCTTTAGACCTTTATCTTGTAATTCAGCACGAAGTACTTTTGAAAATCCAAGCATCGCAAATTTTGATATACTATACGAACCTCCATTTGGATAAGCCATAAAACTGGCGATAGAACACATATTAAAAATATGCCCTTGCTTATTCGGTAACATTATGGGGAGCAATGCTCTAGTCAGATAATAAGCACTATAAAGATTCGTTTCAATTTGATTTTCTAAAACACCATCTTCTTCTTTATGGATTTCGCCAGGTAAAAAGACTCCTGCATTATTTACCAATACGTCTAAAGTGCTCCACTGTTCTATAATTGACTTAGAAAAAGCTAAGACTTCCGCCTTTTTGCTCATATCCGTCTTTTTAACCAGGACTTTTATCGTTGGATAAGACTCCTCAAAGGTCTTTTTAAAATTATTTAGATCCTCATCGCTTCGAGAACAAACTGCTAGATTAAAACCTTCTTTCGCGAATGTATGGGCAATCGCTAAACCTATTCCCTTTGTAGCTCCCGTAATGACGATATTCATGTTAAATATTATTTGATTTGGAAAATTATTTCGCCATAAAGATAGATAAGCAAAAACAGAATCTTAAAAAACTTGGTGATAAGGAATACAATTTTAATCTTTGCGCATCAAAACATGAAAAAAACATCTTATTTCTATGTTTTTCGCCTTGTGAGATACAAAAATACGGAGAATTACAGTTTTAAGATCGTTTTTTAGAACCTTCATGAATGCCCTTCGTTTATAAAAAAGATGATTAATTGCCCAATTTATGAGTTTTAATTTCTTTTATCATTTTGGTCGTTATTTGATGATGATGCGTACGTCGATTGCACGTCCGGAGCGTTTTGCGATGTATTGGAAGGAGATCATGCGGCAAATGAACGATATAGGAGTTGGATCTATTATTATTGTAGTGCTGATTGCTGTATTTATTGGTGCAGTAACGGCTGTACAGTTTGCGTATCAATTACAGGATAGTTTTGTTCCAAAATACTACATTGGATATATCGTAAGAGATACAACGATTATTGAGTTAGCACCAACGATTACCTGTTTGGTGCTTGCCGGTAAAGTAGGGTCAAATATCGCTGCGGAAATTGGAGGAATGCGGCAAAAAGAGCATATCGATGCGATGGAAATCATGGGGGTCAATACGGCAGCCTATCTTATCCTTCCGAAAGTTATCGCTGCAGTGATCGTTATTCCTTTATTGGTTTGTATCGCATGTTTTGTTGGAATCATGGGTGGTTATATTGCAAGTGTACCAACAGGGTTAATAACTGATGCGGAGTATATTCGAGGAGTGCGATCCTTTTTTGTAGAATACTATGTTTTTATGATGTTTGTAAAAGCGGTCGTTTTTGCATATATCCTAACAACCGTTTCCGCTTATCAGGGATACCATGTAAAAGGAGGAAGTATCGAACTTGGACAAGCTAGTACCCAGGCAGTAGTATATAGCGATATTTTAATTTTATTAGCCGATTATTTAATCGCTTTATTATTGACACAGTAAAAATCAGGTAAAAGCACTACGCTGAATTCTTGACTTTATGATAAGAGCAGAAAACATATTCAAATCATTCGACGATACCAAAGTTTTAAAAGGTGTTTCACACATCTTTGAAAGTGGTAAAACCAATCTTATCATTGGTCGTAGTGGTGCAGGTAAAACCGTTTTACTAAAAATATTAGTTGGCCTGCTCAAACAAACCTCCGGAAATATTTGGTATGATGATGTAAATTTTTCTGAATTAAATAAAAAGCAGATTCGAGCTATTCGTATGGAAGTAGGAATGCTTTTCC
>CAYXQH010000698.1:0-3507 GCA_964467425.1 uncultured Saprospiraceae bacterium | reverse complement strand
AGAATGGTCAATAACGGGAATAGTTTTCGATTAGAAAGAAGCTTTGAAGAATTTAGTGATACTCCAGAAACCATGTGGTCTATCAATGATGGCAATGGTAATATGAATATGCATTTTCATCGGATCGTTGATATGGCTGATCCTACTCAGGGTGATCATGCAGTGACTTTGAGCTATATGAATAATGCGATTACTAATGCAATGAATGCGGATACTTTAGAACTAAGCCAAGGGAATCAATCTTCTGTATTCTTCTCCACCTGTGTTCGTTACTGTCAAGATCTTACAGAAAATGGGCACTCTGACTGGCGCTTAGGAAGAGTGGATGAATATTTACAGTTACTCTATTATGACCCTAATCCTAATGCTTTAACACTTACTTGGACAACATCAGTCTCTGAGAAAGAATGGTTGCCTGATAATGAGAATATGATGTATATAGTTGACTTAGAGCTTGGTCATGTCACTTCAGAAAATAATGTCATTGATAAAACGTGTAAATGCGTGAGAGGTGGGCAATGATTTTTAAACCCAAACTTTACATCCTTGCATGCAGTTGATACAGATATCAATTTGATCTCTGTCTTGTAATAATTTTGACCGGGAATTTTGATGTTCGGAGGCTTGCCAGAGTTCTTTAAAGGAGGATTCTTTCAAGTCTCCTAAGCGGCATTCGAAAAAGGATAAAGAAAATAATTACTTCTTAACCACCACATGCGGGACAGTTGTCAAATCCCAATCAATCACCAGGCCTCCCGCCAATCGTCGAGCAATAGAGTCTCCATAAAGATGCTCGGTTAGATATAAGGCAGCCTCGAAAGATTTTGCTCCTCCGGCTGAGGTAATATATTTTCCATCATGTACAAATAGTACATCCTCGTGTACAGTTAATTGTGGAAACATTTCTTGGTATTTTGCAATATCACTTGGAAAGGTGGTTGATTCCACGCCGTCTAATAAACCAGCTTTCGCTAATACAAATGCACCATCACAATGTGAGGTAATAAATTTTGCATTTTTATCTACATCCTTTATAAAGTTAAGCATCGCCTCATCTTCCAAGTCCGTATCCAAATGATGTTCCGCACTTGGAACTACAAGAATATCAATCGCGGGAAGTTCATCAGTCAAATAATTAAAATCCGGAAGCATCCGAATCCCCTCGAAACTGGTAATTGGCTCCATCGTATTCGCCACCATAAATGTATTCATCGCTTTTATCCCATCCCGAAATATCGTGTGTTGAAAAATATCATAAGGCGCAGTCAACTCCGTATTATAAACCCCGTCCATAATCAAAAAAGCAACATTATATCGATTTGGTTTTAGATCAATAGACCTACTTGAAGTTTCCTGCTCTTTTTTGTCAATCGTCACCTGTTCTCCAGAACAAGCAATAAAAACCAATAGGATGAAAAAGGAAAGTATTTTAACCTGCATAAACTTATTTTTAATTCAAAGTACACCTACTAAACGCATATAAATCCCCACCGAAGGAGCGAGCCCTACACCCGAATCCCCATACTCCGCATCAACTGCGTCGCATTAAAACTCTTACTGACGCCTGGTTTGATTTTATAATCGAAAAATAATTTATCATCAACTACCTCTACTTCTATACATAGGTTTTCTACAGTGCCATTTGATTCCGCCTCAAGTGCTGCAAGCTCTAGATCATGCGTGGCGATAATTCCTGAGCCTTTACTTTTAATCAGCTGTCGAATCAGTGCTTTCGATCCGGTATGACGATCTTTAGAGTTGGTTCCTTTTAAAATTTCGTCGAGCAAAAAGAATACATCCGTATTTGCGTTTTTACGATCTTCAACTTCTTCAATGATAAATTTCAACCGTTTCAATTCGGCGTAAAAAGACGAGGTGCTTTCATGTAAGGCATCTTGTGTACGCATGCTCGTGAAAACTCTGGTCATCGGCAGTTCGAATTTTTTCGCGCAAACAGGAGAGCCTGTCATCGCTAAAACGATATTCAAACCAACAGTTCTAAGGAATGTGCTTTTTCCAGCCATGTTAGAACCTGTGACTAATTTTATATGTCCTTGCGTTGGCATTTTTAAATCATTGCATATACGTTTATCAGCAGCGATTAATGGATGGCCAAGCTCTGATCCATTTAGCCTAGACTCTTGTTGAATTTCAGGGAAGACCCAGTCCTGATTATTATAGTACAAATTTCCGAAACTATTGAGTGCTTCAAATTCCTGGAGTCCGGCAAACCAATCATCAAGATGATCTTTTTGCTCTGCTTTCCATTTTTCAAGTTTTCGAATCCAGATCAAATCCCAAAGTGCAAAGAAGTTTAAAACAATGGCGAATGCATTATAGCGAACATTAAGTTGTGAGATGATATAAGAAAGCTGATTAATAGTTTTAGATGCTTTTTGATTATTTGTAAAAAAAAGAGATCGGAGATCTTTTAGTTTTTGACTCGAAAAAGTTTCTGTTTCAATATGGTCAATCATTTTAGCATAGTAAGCCAAAATTTTTTCTGCATTCGATGTTCTTTGATGCGTATCATTTACTTGTTCTAATGTCTTTTTCAAAATATATCCAGAAGGAATTAAAAAGACAAGAAATACATACCAGGAAAAATATTGGTAAGTAATTACTGCACCTGCAATAATGATGAAAGGAACAATGTAAGGTGCGATGGTATAAAGTGTATTGTTTAAAACAAAAGGCTCATCCTTCATCCAACTTTCCAGCGAACGAATGTGCTGTAAATCGTCTTCTGTATTCATGCCACTTGCCTGAAAATGATGACGCCACTCCGTTTTATCTTTTAGCTCTGTAATCGCATTTTGTCGAGCAGAAATTTCTTCTTGTGGCACAATCCCATTTAAAAACTCAGCGAGCTTAATTTTTCCAATAGCCGTCGACGTGCGATTGATGTATTGATAAAAAGAATAATCTCCAAAAATATCCAGGTCAACTGAGTAAGGATGTAAAGGATCTAAAAATTCTTTTCCACTATCAAATATCGAATAATCATCATTGATGCACTTCCGTTCATTTTTGTTAACTGCTGAAAGTGCATGATAATGAAGCTGGGCGTCCTGGATTTTTTGATGCCAATTGACAAATTTTGAAAAACCAACTAAAAAGCCAACGATTAAAATAATAGTCAGCCACCATGGAGCCATCGTTCCAATAAAAGCGATCAAAATACCACCTCCAAGAAAAACAAGGATTCGGATAATCGAAAAGCGATTGTATTTTTCCTTTAAGATCGTAGATTGTTCCGCAAACTCCTTTTCTCTGTCTTGATAAAATTTAGTTAAATCCATTGCTCAAAGGTAAGTAAAAGTTGAAATGAAAAATAGCTCCTAGTTTCAAACTTGAAGCAGTATAGTTTTTAATCGAATGAGAAACCTCCATCTCAAAGAAAAGTGGTATTTTAGCCCATTATAGTAGTCAAAACAATTAATGAATCATAAGAATCTAAACAAAAGGATAAATACAATCGCTTTTCGATTATCCGAATCCTTGTTT
>CAYXQH010000697.1:0-3536 GCA_964467425.1 uncultured Saprospiraceae bacterium | reverse complement strand
TTTTTCACGGCGACTTAAACAATTTTATATTTGAGACGTTTTCGAATTAGAGAAACCAGACTTACAAAACGCTATGAATGTACTTATTATTGAAGACGAAATTCCAGCCGCTAAACGATTGCGTAATTTAATAGCCGAACATTGTTATGAAGCTGTAGTGATGGATGTTGTGGATAGTGTGGAAGGCGCTACGCATTGGTTAAATACGTTTGACAAGCCAGATTTGATATTTATGGATATTCAGCTATCTGATGGCTTAAGCTTTGATATCTTTAATCAGACAGAGGTGGTTTCTCCAGTTATTTTTACAACAGCCTATGATCAATACGCACTCAAAGCGTTCAAGGTGAATTCAGTAGATTATTTATTAAAGCCAATCGATCCAGTTGAGTTAGAAAGCGCCTTTCAAAAGTTTAAAAATCTTCACCACCAATCTCAGGAATACGATCGGACCGCTATTCAGAGTCTCATTTCATCTATTACACAAAAAGGATATAAAGAGCGTTTTTTAGTGAAAGTCGGGCAACAGTTAAATTATGTGCAAACGAAAGATATTGCTTATTTTTATTCTGAAGAAGGCTTAGTCTATGCCTTGACTTCTTCAAATAAACGTCACGTCATAGATTATACACTCGAACAATTAGGGGATGTCCTCGATCCTAAAAACTTCTTCCGAATTAATCGAAAAATTATTGTTGGTGTAGAATCGATTAATAAAATTCATACCTATTTTAATAGTCGCCTGAAATTGGAACTCGCTCCCCGCACTGATATGGAAGTTATTGTTAGTCGCGAACGAGTTGGAGATTTTAAATCCTGGCTGGATGATTAGATTTTCGCTGCGCTCGAAAACGACAGTCTAACCAAAGTGGAGAAACCATTACTTTTTGACAAAGTCAGAACCATCATTTTTCGGCGTCTGCCGAAACAATCTCTCTCATTGCATGAACGAACCAATCTAAATCTTTAGTAACGGTATATACATTTGGTGTGATCCGAAGACCGGAAATATTTTCCCAGTTAATGGCTACGACATGGATTCTATATTTTTTTTCTAGAAGTTGGGCAACATTGCTGTGATCTTTGCCATCAATAGAGCAAAGACATATAGCTCCTGATAATTCAGGGGAATCCGGGGTGTGGATTTTTATTTGAGGAAGGTCTGCTAGTTTTTTGACCCAATAATTTTTTAAATAGTATAAACGTTTTTGCTTGCGTTCTGAGCCAATTAAATGATGAAAATCTACAGCTTGACCAATCGCTTGTTCAATCGCTCCATTTCGAGTGCCCAGGTGTTCAAATTTTCGAATGTTATCTTCTTCTGGATCCGGTGAGCCAAATAGTGGATATAAGTTTTTGATCTTATCTTTTTTAACATACAACATTCCACTGCCGGTAGAAGCGCAGAGCCATTTATGTAAACTGGTGCCAAAATAATCGCAATCTAAATCTGGTATTGTATACTCAAATTGCCCAAAGGTATGTGCAGCATCTAATAAGACTTCGATACCATTTTCATGTGCTGCTTTAATGATTTCTTTGGCTGGCATGAGTTGGCCATTCCAGTTAATCATATGGGTAAGGTGGACTAGTTTTGTTTTAGACGAAAAAGCATTTTTAAATTCATTAATGATAATTGATTTATCTGAAATTGGGAAGTCGAAATCTAACCATTTTAAAACGATACCGTCCCGATGTGCTCTTTGCTTCCAGGCATTAATCATATTCGGGTAATCTTGCTTGGTCAGAATAACTTCATCTCCAGCTTTTAATCGAAGACCAAAAATGACCGTTTCCAGCGCCTCACTTGAATTTCTATTAATTGCAATTTCGTCAGAAGAACAACCTGCAAGATCTGCTAGTTTTCGACGCACTGTTTCTTGCCCTTTATTCAATACTCTCCACATGTAAAAAGAAGGTGATTCGTTAATTAGTTTATTATAACGCTCGACAGCATCTTGAACAACTTTCGGGCTAGGGCTGACACCACCATTGTTGAGGTTAAGTAAATCTTGAGAAACAGTGTAAGCCATTTTGATTTGATACCAAAATTCTTCATTCTTTGTTATCTCATCCGGAGTAAGGTTTTCGACACTTTCGAATGCTTGCTGAAGATTGCATGCTAAGGCTGGAGTTAACAAGGAACCTGCGGTAATCGTACCGGCAAATGTTCCTAATTTGGACAGAAAGTTTCTTCGATTAAATGACATAGCACTTGTTGGTTATTTTGGAATTTCAAAATAGCCATTCTAAAATCTCTCGTTAAAAATAATTTTCGTCTTCTTTTTGAGTCAGCTTGTCGATTTTAACTTAATGAAATAGACTTGTTTTGCTTAAAGGACTAAATTTAAGGAAAAAGAGTGGATAATAAAAGAAAACAATCCCGATGCGTTAATCATCGGGAAAGAATATGTGAGTTGTTTTTATCCGATTTCTGTCTGTTCATTAGAACAGGCAGATCGGGTTTTTAAAAATCCGATTGAATCGAATATACAAGTTTAACAATCTTTTATTTAAAAACAGCTTTATCGATGTAGTTTTTGTAAAAGAAAATGATCGAAAAAAAGAAGGGTTCTTAAGCAGTTAATGCTTAAGAACCCTTCTTTTTTTATAGGTATAAAAAATTAATTTTCTTCAAAAAGTACGGTTTCCATATTTTGAAAAACCTCATCTGGGAAAAACCCTTGGTCAAATATTGATGCTTCATTATGATGTTCTAAAACATTGAAGTTTTCTAAGCTGCCAGAATTATTGATAGTTTGGTAATTATCGAAAGTACCATTATTAGCAAGATCACCCATGTTTATAAAAACTTGTTGATTCGCCATACTCCCATTATTAAAGAGGCGATGATTATTTGTGAAAATTCTTTTATTAACAAAGTTTCCCTCATTAATCCACTCACCACAATTCATGATGTTACCTTCATTAAGAATGTTTCCAATGGAGCAATTCTTTATTTGTCCGTGATTTTGAAGGATGCCATGAGCTTGAATATATAACTCTGCCTGAACCCAGATTACACCATCATTTTTGAGGGTGAAATTAATTTTTAAATTCTGATCAAGAATAGGCTTGTTTGGAGTCGATTCGGCTGTTGGAATATAGGCATGGACACCCATAGAAGGCACGCCTTTGCTCCAGTTAGAAGGATCTGACCAATGATTACTAACGGTTCCTGTCCAGATTGTCTGATTTGACATAATTTATATCTTTTTAAAAATTGAAAGGGGATTTACGCCTTGTCCATGCAAAAACTATGCTAATGCAAAGGAAGATAAACGGGGCTGCCGGAAAATTTATTTTGAACACTACTCATTATTACCCTGTTCAATAAGAGATGGTCTACTTTGTCATGACCTGTTCTTAATAGTCATAGCCGAGACAATCATATGAAATATAAGCCTTTTTTGGATCTCTATGATCGTGCTTTTTTGTTACTAAAGTATAGTATCTTTATTTCATTAAGAGACGGAATAGCTTATTAGTAATTCCGTCAAACTACTTAAAATAATAGATTATGAAAAATCCAATTA
>CAYXQH010000696.1:0-3545 GCA_964467425.1 uncultured Saprospiraceae bacterium | reverse complement strand
TTTTTAGAATAAAAATAAACAAACATAAAACCCTGACTATCAAATTATTATATGTTTTAATCAATAAAAAACAACTATTATGCTCGAAAAACTACTCAACAAATTACAATTTTTGTCTTTGTTTTTAGTAAGATTCGTGTGCATATTTGTATCGTATTCTTACTTAAACAAAAGAATCATTTTTTTCATGAGAAATATAAACGATATAATAAAGCCTTTTTTAAGAACCGCCGGGAGTAGTAGCCTGGTTGTCTTAGGGCTTTTATTATCGTTATCTGCCAGTGCTCAGGGTTGGGAAAAGTATTATGGAGGCGATATTCAGGATGAAGCAAATGCAATAGTTCAAACAATTGACCAAGGTTATGCCATCGTCGGAAACAGTAATTCATTTCCTGGTGGCTTCGATATATATGTAGTTAGAACAGATGTTGATGGAACCATTCTTTGGGAAAACAATATTGGAGATCCGAACACCTCGGATTTTGGTTATGATCTGGTAGAAACCAGCGATGGAGGAATTGTAGTGGTTGGAGAAACTAATCTAGGCGGAGGCGGAGGCGGAAAAGACGTATACCTTTCTAAATTGAATGCTAGAGGCGAACAAATTTGGGTAACCTTTTTTGGTGACGATACGGGTGACGATGTAGGACGAGGAATTAATAAAACAATGGATGGTGGATTTATTATCGTTGGGGAAAGTGACGACCAAATTTATGTAATAAAAACAGATGATGGAGGAAACCTTGAATGGGAGACAACTCTAGCTTCGGCTGTTCCCGAAGTTGGTCACGATATTATTGAAACACCTGGCGGCGACTATATTTTAGTTGGCTCTTCTGGAGAAAACACGGCAAGTGATGTTTACGTTGCTCGATTAAATAATACCGGAGTCTTTTTACAAGATTATACCTTTGGTGGCAATGAAAATGATGTTGCCTTTGATATCATCCGTGCAAATGATGGCACTAACGAAGGAGACTATGTCATTGCAGGAAAAAAAGGTAATAATAGTGATTTTTATATTTTAAGATTAAACGATACCGGAGCGAATCTTGACCCTGTTTGGGCTGCGGAATTTGGAGAGCCTGGTATTTCCGAAGAAGCAAAGTCAATTGTACAAACAAAAGATGGCGGATTTGTTATCGCTGGTTTTTCCGATTTTGCTGGCCCTGAATTTTTACAAGCATCCTTACTAAAGATTCCAGGCGGCGGCGGATCCATTACCTGGCAAAAAAACTATGGAAGAGAAGGACTAGATGCTGCAAATGATTTAGTGATGACTGCCACAGGTGGTTTTCTCTTGGCAGGATTTACCTCTGAAAATCTATTTGATTTCTTTGATGTATTAGCCATTAAAACAGATGAAGAAGGAGAACTTGCCTTCAACACACATATCCAGGGAAAAGTATACTACGACTTTTTAGACGATTGTACTTACGACGGAAATGAAGAGGGTGTGAAAAACTGGGTCGTAAAAGCAGTTGGAGACAAAACCTATTATGGTGTAACAGATGAAGAGGGCAATTATGACATCACAGTAGACTTAGGTCAATATGAACTTTCCATCGTTACTCCAAATAAATATTGGAATACCTGTCCTGTTAATTTTAACGTCAATTTTCCAGAACCTTATGATACACTAACCAGGAATTTTGCGGTTAGTCCCATTATTTCCTGTGAAGATTTAGAAGTGGATGTTTCGACTCCTTTTGTAAAAGCTTGTGAGCAAACTACATATACAATCAACTATTGTAACCACGGAACAATCGAAGCAGAAGACATTGAAGTTGGATTGATTTTAAGCAACAATCTTACATATATTTCTGGTCCGACTATTTCCACAATTGATGACAGTTTATATGTTTTCGACCGGACGGATTTAGACATCGGAGAATGCGGAAGTTTTGAAATAGTAGTTGAAGCATCTTGTGATGCCTTATTAGCAGAGACACATTCAATTAAAGCAAATATAACTCCTGATAACATTTGTTTACCAGACGATCCCGCTTGGGACGGTTCATCTATAGCAGTTAATGGTTACTGTGACGGCGACTCTGTTCGCTTTCAAATCAGAAACGTTGGTGCAGCAGCCATGAGTCAAAGTCTTGACTATATTGTAGTTGAAGACATTGTAATGGGCTTACAAGGAGATCCGAATCCACCTACGCTTGATCCTGGTCAAATATTTGAATTCGCAATCAAAGCAAATGGCGCAACGCAGCGCCTTATTGCAAAACAAAGTACAGGTCATCCCGGAAACAGCATTAGCCCCACGATCGCAATCGAAGGTTGCGTGGATGGTGGCGGAACCGATTATTCAACCGGATACCACACACAGTTCCCTGAAGATGATGCAGATCATTTTTTAGCAACTGATTGCCAGGAGAACATCCCAAGCTCTTTTGACTCGCAAGTCAAGAGAGGCTATCCCAAAGGCTACGGCGACAGCCTAAAAATCGCCAATACAACCGATCTTAAATACCATATTAAATTCCAAAATGTTGGAACAGACACGGCAATCAGGATGGTGATTCGGGATACTATTTCGCCTTTCTTGGACCCACAATTTGTGCGTCCAGGAGCGAGTAGTCATGACTACGAATTCGAAGTTTATGAC
This sequence comes from uncultured Saprospiraceae bacterium, assembly GCA_964467425.1. Lineage (GTDB taxonomy): Bacteria > Bacteroidota > Bacteroidia > Chitinophagales > Saprospiraceae > JAHDHW01. The sequence goes on along the minus strand of CAYXQH010000696.1, from coordinate 928 downwards.
AATGGTATCCTGAAATTCACCTTTAACGACATATTATTACCAGATAGCAGTACCAATGAAGCTGCTTCCCATGGATTTGTCAAATATCGGATAACCCAAAAACCGGACAACCCAATCGGAAGTTTCATTAAAAATGGTGCCGCTATCTTTTTTGATTACAATGCCCCACTTTATACCGACAGCGTTTGCAATGTTGTGGCAGGTATGGAATGGGCTGAATTTATAATTACAAGCGATCACGAGATCTACATTCCACAAACAGAAATCAAGATTTATCCCAATCCGGTATTGCAGTTCGCTACGTTTGAGTTAGAAAGTCCATTAATTCATCCCCCATTGGATTTTGAAGTATACGATGTGGCTGGAAAACTTGTTCGTAGCGAACGCTTTTATGAAACTAAGTTCATTTTTAACCGAGGTGAGCTATCCGCCGGAATGTATTTTTACAGGATTTCGAGCGAAAACCAATTGATTAGCACAGGCAAAATTATAACAACTAGTAAATAATGTTTTAAGCAAAGATTATATAACGACCGATTGATTACCGGTCACATCCCCAATGAAGATTGGGACTTTTCATGAGATTTTTTTATTTCATTCATGAGATAACAACAAAGCCTGATCATCAGACTCCCCGATGATCAGGCTTTTTTTATTGGCTGATCAGCATTTCTTTCATCTTACTCGCTATAAAATCAGCGCCATTTTTAGAAGGGTGACCGTCTCCAGGAATATATAATTTTGACTGTTCTTCTTTCGTCATCCTCAATAAGTCTTCATCAATTTTTTTATAATTCTCTTTCTTAAAAAGATTTTTAAAATCATATTGAAAATCTACTTCCTGCTTGATTTGTTCTATCCTTGGAAAATGTAATACTTTTAAATTCCTACCATAGCTCTGTTCCTCCTCTAGCCAGTTTTTTAAAAT
>CAYXQH010000695.1:0-3555 GCA_964467425.1 uncultured Saprospiraceae bacterium | reverse complement strand
CAATCATGAAAATTTAATGATGCTCTAAAGAAAACCAAATTATGAATTCAGAAATTGCGAATATAGACATTGCCATTGTTATAGGTTATTTAGGTTTGGTGCTGTTGATTGGATTTTGGATTGCAAAACAAACAAAAACGGGAGAAGATCTTTTCTTAGGAGGGCGAACATTTGGATGGGGATTAGTAGGACTCTCCCTCTTTGCTTCTAATATTTCAAGTACTACGATTATTGGATTGACAGGTTCTGCTTATGCAGTAGGTATCGTAGATTCAGTATACGAATGGATGTCTGGTATTCCACTTATTATAGCGGCACTGGTGTTTATTCCCTTGTATCTGCGGTCTAAAATTACAACGATACCCGAATTTTTAGAAAAACGATTTGATCGTCGCTCCCAATTATTCTTTTCAGCAACCAGTATCATCATGACAATCATGGTGGAGACTGCTGGAGCTTTATATGCTGGAGCTTTAGTATTAGAAACCTTTTTTCCTTCACTAGCTGGAAATATGTGGATTACTACAACTATTCTTGCGGTTGTCGCAGGGATCTATACAGCCTCCGGTGGTTTGAAAGCAGTAGTTTATACGGACGCCATTCAGGCAATTATATTGATCGTCGGTTGTAGTATTATGACCTATATGCTTTTCGCAGAAATGGATTTTGACTGGGCGAAAGTGTTATCTGTAGCTCCGGAAGATCATTTCTCTGTTGTTCGTCCAATTGATGAAGAAGGAAAGACGTTGCCTTGGTTAGGCTTGCTGGTCGGTGTCCCCTTTTTAGGGTTCTGGTACTGGTCGACCAACCAGTATATCGTACAAAGAGTCTTAGGTTCGAAAGATATTAAACATGCGAGATGGGGAGTGATTTTTGCAGGTTTCCTGAAAATTATTCCATTGTTTATTATGGTAATTCCAGGTGCCTTGGCACTCGTTGTTTATCCGGATATTATTGCTAATGAGACCATTTCTGGAAAGGATGGCGTTTTTCCATTTTTAGTCACCGAAGTGTTGCCCGTAGGGTTGACGGGATTAGTTTTGGCTGGATTGATTTCAGCAATTATGTCTAGTGTAGATTCTGCATTGAATTCATCGTCGACACTAGTGGTGATTGATTTTATAAAACCAAATAGGCCTAATATTACCCAGGAAGAAATTGTAACATATGGTCGAATTACGACTTTTATCTTGATGGCAGTTGCAGCACTTTGGGGCCCAATGATCCAGAACTTTCAAGGATTATGGGATTATTTACAAATGATGTTCTCCATTGTCGTTCCGCCAATTGTAGTCGTCTTTTTGGTAGGTGTCTTTTTTAAACGAGGAAATGGGCATGGCGCGTTCTGGACTTTTGTAGTAGGAACCTTGTTAAGTTTAGTTCTTTTTATTCTGGGCGTATTAGGAATCTGGAAATTACACTTTACGATAAACGTTGGTATTATGGTGGTTGTTTCTACTATAATATTTGTCGGCGTAAGTTTGATGACCGCACCTCCATCTAAAGAACAAATTGCATTATATACCTTTAAACGGGAAATGATTTCAGAAGGAATGGAAGGCGTACCCTGGTATAAAGATTATCGATTTCATATGGTAGTCCTGGTGCTTTTGATCGCCTATATTTTAAAAGTACTCTGGTAGAAAATATTCCACCTCTGCGTGTTCTCTTTTCCCGCCCGCCTGGAGGCATTCGGGCTGGTCTCTGCGGTGAATTTTAAAACAACAGAGAAAAGGAGTTGCGGAGGTTTTACTTAAGCATATTCTTTCTAATATACCTAGCGGTTCCGGATTTTATTTTTAACTACAATCCCTCAACCAACTAACCATGTCGTTTTCTTTTTTATCAAAAATGCTCGCTCGGACTCGTTGCGCACCAACTCTATTGCCTGATCAATGTTTTTAATGGCCTCTTGAAGATTCCCTTTTTTTATAAAATATTCAGCATAAGTGCCATAAAACAAATAAGCCCTTTGCTCCAGCGAATTAGGGTCAATTTGTTGGAGTAGTTGTACGGTTTCTCCAAGCCTTTCAAGCTGCAAATGAACGATTGCAATATTCAAGGACGTCATTGGGGAGGGTTGAATAGCTTGTAGGTTTTTATAATAATCCAGAATTTTTTGCCAGTTGGTTTTATCAAAAGATTTTGCTCTTAAATGTTCTGCTGCAATGGCTGCTTCAAAGTGATAGGTTGAAAAAACATCCGTTTCTACAGCTTTTGTCATCATTTGATTTCCAAGAATGATTAGAGGGAAATACCAAAGAGACCGATCTTGGTTTTTTAAATCGATCACTTCATTTTCTTCATTGGTTCTGGCTGGCAATCTTGCCGAATGAAAAGCCATCAACGCAAATAAAGCATAAGAATCAGGCTGTGTGGTGAAATCATTTTTTAATAACATTTTACATAAGCGCATGGCTTCTCCACAAAGTTCTTTCCGGATTAAAATGTCTTTTTTGTTAGAATGAAAACCTTCATTGAAAATTAAATATAAAACTTCTAAAACGCGGTTTAATCGAATAGGCAAATCTTTGCCCTGAGGAATTTCAAAAGAGAACTCATTTTGCTGAATTACTTTTCGGGCACGACTCAGTCGTTTCTTAATTGTCTCTTCTTTTAATAATAAAGCAGAAGCAATTTCTTTACTGCTAAATCCAGAAATGGTTTTAAGTGCGAATGAGATTTGATCTTTTGGATTCAAATTAGGATGACAGGCTGTGAAAATCATTCGCAACTGACTATCCTCAATTTCAGCGGCTAAAAATAAATCATTAAGCGCAAGAGCCGAGACTCCATTTTCTATATTAGGAACTCTTTTTTGTTCTGCATTAAGTTTTCGAAAAATATCGATCACTCTATTCTTAGCCGCTTTAGTTAACCAGGCTTCCGGATTTTCAGGAGCTTGATTTCGCCAGGCGTGTAGTGCTTTGACAAAGGTGTCTTGCACTGCATCCTCGATGGTTTCGAGATGCTCTAAGCCAAAAATACGCGTTAAGATAGAAACCATCTTTCCAAACTGATGTCTGAAAAGATGGTCGATCATTTTTTGTTCCATGCTTTATTGATTACTGATCATAAACCATAACTTCTCGGATCTCTACTGTTCCTCCATGGTCGTAATCCGGATAATCCTGAGCAACTTTAGCTGCCTCTTCAAAGCTTTCTGCATTAATGATGTAATAGCCACCAACTAATTCTTTCAATTCGGTTGCGGCAACATCAGTAACCGTACGGTCTTTTCCAGAAATCCTTTGTACCTGTGGAGTTAAAGCATCGCCATGATCAACAATACCTGCTGCTTTCATTTTTGCATCCCAGGCAAACCATTTACCCATTTGAGCTTGCATTTGTTCTGGAGATAAGCCTGCGTCTTCGTAATTAGGTCCAAGGAAAATCATCATAAATTTTTTCATAATCTTTTAGTTTGTTTGATTTGCTTTAAATTATCTCTTCTAATTTAAATCAAATTTTGTTTTAAAATAGAAATCTCACCTACATGACGATACTGTTTTCAAAAGGGGGGACAGAAAAAATAAATTTTTTTAAAAATTGCTG
>CAYXQH010000694.1:0-3567 GCA_964467425.1 uncultured Saprospiraceae bacterium | reverse complement strand
ACCTGTCTACCTGTCTACCTGTCTACCTGTCTACCTGTCTACCTGTCTACCTGTTTTCTAACTGCGCAAATAACTCGCTCCATTCACATCAATAATGGCACCGGTCATAAATTCTGATCCTTCTGCTGCAAGAAATAAAACGGCATTAGCAACCTCTTCGGGTTTAGCTACTCGACCGAGCGGACTTTGGTTTTTGATTTGATCTCCTTCTGGGCCTTTTAAGATTTTTTTGGTCATATCTGTTTGTACAAACCCAGGCGCAACAATCCCGATAAAAACGTTGTAGGGCGCAAGCGCTTGAGCTAAAGATTGGCTCATGGCATTTAGACCAGCTTTGGAAGCGCCATAAGCAGGTGTTAAAGGTTCTCCACGAAAGGCACCTCTCGAAGAAATATTTACTATCCGACCTCCACCCTGAATGATCATATATTGTGCAGCACAATAAGTCAAATTTGCTGGTCCAATGAGGTTAACATCCATGGTTCTTTTCCAGGCTTCCTGCCATTGCGAATAATTGACTTTGTCGATCGGGTGTGCTTCAAAAATGCCAGCATTATTTACAACAATATCAAGGCTTCCGTATTCCTCTGCTATTTTGTTGATAAGGGTTCGAATTGAGTCTGGATTTTGAACATCAATTTGGAAAGCGCGATGATTTCCGCTCGGCAAAAAGTGAAGTGTATCTTTTGCAGATTGTTCATTGTGAAGATAAGTGATGCAAACCTGAGCGCCTTTATTTGCAAAAGCTAATGCAACCGCCCGGCCAATTCCTCTGGAACCGCCCGTAATTAAAACCGTCTTGTTTTTGAAATCCATGTATTGAATAGCTAAAATGTTAAGCTCAAAGCGTGTTTAGGTGGAAAGATAATTAGTTCTCTTTATCTATTTTGTGCTTAAGCTTTAGAGTCTTTTGAAGTATCTCTTTTTAAATAAATTTGTCCCTGCCTGATTTTACGCCCTTTAGCATTATAATCCTGATAATAACCTACTAGCCAGGGAACGCCTCCTTTTATTTCTATCGCTACTTGATAACGTGTTCTAATCTCTCCCTCGTACTTTTCTTTAAATGCTAATTTCGAATCAATTAGATTGACGGATTGATCGCCATTGATAATTCCGAAAACATCAATTATTTTTTCAACATCCCGATGATCGATAATATCCCCTTTCAATTTTCTGCAAGATCGGCAATGTAAAACGACAGGATCTTTTCGCTCTCCCTTTTCAATGTTAATCTCAAATTTGAATTGTTCTCCTTTTTCTGTAATTACACCAACCCAGTAACCATAAATGTCTTGAGCATCTATGGTAGTTCCACTACACATGAAAACAGAAAAAAAGAGAAAGAAAAGTTTATACATAACTGAATATTTAACTTAATTGAAAGTTAAACCTTTGTATGCGGATTTCCAAATTCATATTTAGGAGAAAACTATTTTATCAGTATTAAAACGTTGTTCCAGCATTTTATAACGATAATCAAAAATGTGTTCTACTTTATTTTGAACGAATCGACCTGCTATAAGGCGACCAATCCAACCCATGGGCAAGCCATAGTGAAGAATGTCTTCCATCAAAACTCCATCCGATGTTTCTTGAAAATGATGCTGATGATGCCAAAGTTTGTATGGCCCGAATCGTTGCTCATCAATGAAATATTTGCCTACTTCGCATTTAGTAATTTCGGTAGTCCAACTCATTGGGATGCCAGCGAATGGTGTAATTCTATAGCGAATGATCTGGCCGGGAAAGGTTCGCTCATTTTGTCGTTCAGGAGGTAAGGTGTCGCTGCCCAAAATCTGAAATTTCATTTCTGGTGGTGTTAACTCATTTAGATTATTAGGGGTCGAGAAATAATCCCAGGCTTCCTGAAGGGGAATAGGAAGTATTTGCTTCCGATAGAGTTGATAAATCTTCATATCTATCGAACAACAAATGATAGGCTTTGTTGAAATCTTTTATTGGAAAATAAAAAAAACTGCCTTGTATGAAATTATACAAAGCAGTTTTGGAAGGGAAATAAATATTTAATTTTGCTTTCTTTTTTATCTATAAACTAACTTAAATGCTTTTTGTTGATTTTCTTTTCTAATCACTAATTGGTAAATACCAGCAGGCAATTGGCCTCTTGGAATGTCTAGTGTATTAGCGGTCGTTTGAATATTATGAACGAGTTTTCCAGAAACGTTGTAGACCATTACGGAGTACTCTTCGCTATTCGAATTATCCATTTGAACTGTTACAAAATCAGCAACCGGATTGGGATATACTTCAATACCTACAAGTATTGCTTCTTCTGCACTAGTGGTTGTAAACCAAGGGTTTGACCATTTTGCATGAGATAAAAGATTTTCATCAGTCAATGTTCTCATGAAATTTAGTAGATCCGTTTTATTTTCTTCAGAAAAATCATAACCAGTAAAACCTGGACCAAACATCCAGTTAAAAGCTGAAAAATCATTGTGTTGTATTCCTTCACTATAAAAATCAATAACTTCTTCAAGCGTAGAAAAACGACCATCATGCATATATGGTCCTGTTACTTCAACATTTCTCATGGAAGGCGCTTTGAAAAAACCAAGAAACATTGGATCATTAAACCAACCATTCATTCCAGGATCAGTAATAACAGAGTCCAGGCCGTTGTTTCCAGGTAAGAAAAACATCATCGGATCAGAAGCACCAAAATGTGGTGTTACATGACAAAACCCACAAGCCTCTTCAAAAAGATGCATCCCGTTTATTTCACTTGGGGTGAATTCAACAAAACCTTCATTAAATCCTTGATCGTATTTTGAATCGAATGAAGCCATTGAAGCAATAAATACAGCAAGAGCATTGGTAATTCGTTCTTCAGTGATAGCTGTAGTGCCATAGGCATCGTTAAACATTTCTGGATAGGCTTCCCAAGATTCCAATTTAGCAATTAAAGTAGGTATGTCTTTGCCAAGTTCATGGGCAGCAAGAATAGGCTCTAGAACAGCATTTTCTAATCCTTCAGATCTGAAATCCCAAAAGAAAGAAGTAGATAGTTGCCAGCCTAGATCATTTAAGGCCATGGAGTTTCTAGTAGTTGGCGTATCATTTATACCATCGCTGAAAGCGACATCATCTGCAAAAGAAAACTCTTGTTTATGGCAACTTGCACAGGACAAATCGTTCGTAGCTGATAAGCGGTCGTCATAGAATAGAAATCTACCTAATGTCGCTTTTTCATTAGTGATACTACTAATTAAGGTTGTATCCACCTCTCCCCAGGCTTGTAAGAAGTCCATGATATTTTCAGGAAAAGTGACTTCATAGTTAAAAGGTGGGGGAGAAGTAAGCATAGCTTCTGCTTCAATAGGAACTACAGTAGCGGAGTTCGTAAATGATGAAATAGAAGAAGTAAGAGTGATTAGAAATGCGAAAAGAGTAATGGGGTAAATAATTTTTTTCATGGGAGTCTGTTTTAGTACTCAATAGCAATGGATCGGTTAGCAGTAACTAAAATAACAATTTTTGATAAAAAATTCAACATTTTATGCTATAAATCACAAATCTATAACATATGAAAATAATACTTAT
>CAYXQH010000693.1:0-3570 GCA_964467425.1 uncultured Saprospiraceae bacterium | reverse complement strand
ACAATGGAGCAAAAGAGGTTTTTATATTCTTTTTAAATCAATTAAATTGAAAAGAAAATGCAATATGAAACTAAAAAGTATTCTAATCGTAATTTGCTTCTTTTCTTACTCTAACCTTATTTTAAGTTGCAGCTGCTCGAGTATTGATTTCTGTGACTTTGTAAACTCTCAAGAATCCTTCCTGGCATTTCGTGGCACAGTAATAAAACATGCTGATTTCGAACCATTCCCCAACGGATTTGGTGGTCAAGCTATTTATATAAAAATCATTAAAAGGTATAAAGACAATATAGGGGTTGGTGACACAATCAAACTATATGGAAGCTATGATGGCGCAAGCTGTACAATTGATTTTAGTGCGAAACCTATTGGGTCTACTATGATAGCTGCCTTTGGAGTATATCAACATAACGGAGCAATAAATAATCCAGATTCTTTGACTGAAAACTATTGGGAGTGGTTTCCCCATTCTTGCTTTTTCCCAAATTTGAGATTAGAAGATGATATTGTAAAAGGGACAATAAATCCTGATGTAAGAAAATACCCCTTACACTTGTTTGAAGAAAATCTAATGAATTGTAATTTTCCTTACAATGAACTGGTTGACCCTAATTGTTCTATTGACAATTTAAACATTTATCCAAACCCTTCTAAAAACGGTATCGTTTTTATCGAGTCTGACTATTTCGCAAACTCAATAACTAGTATAAAAATCTATCATATTGATGGAAGCCCGATAAGCACATTTCAATCTTATGAAAAAATCAATATAGACAAGATACAAGTAAATGGATTTAGACATGGAATAAATGTTCTAAAACTTAAAATAAACGGTAATACTTGTATAAAATATATAATTGTAAATAAAACAGAATAAGAGCATATTTAAAAAGCTAGATTCAAAATTCAGAAAAAGCCTCCTTTAATATTAATCAAACGTTTGCACCAATTAAAAAACCATCAACTCGCTACCTTACTTATTTTTGTTGCTTATCATTTTCAAATACGGTTTAGTTGGGCCTAATAATAAATCACACGTTTTGGCTAGCTTCTTCTTCTGAGCTAATACTTTGGATTTGAAATTTTATTTTCTATCATTGAGGTCAATTAAAATTAATTCATCAAACCAAAATTACCTCATGAAACAAGTACTTTGTTACAGAAAATCCGTCTACAGTTTGTTAACTTGCTCTTTGATGCTATTCGTTACTGCATGCGATGAAATAAGCAGCAAAGACACAAAAGCCATAACAAACAACATTACAAGTCAAGTCAACAAAATTGTAGACACCACTCCAGACCCTATTGTTGTCAATAGTTCTTTTGATCCTCCTCACACCGCTGAACTTAATCTCATCAAAAGAGCCGATGGTCAATTCGACACACCTTTTGATATAAAATATAAAGACCCAGAAGGTAAGGTATGGATCGCTCCAAAAGGTACGATTACAGATGGTGCTTCTATACCAGATCATTTTACGACTATTTTTGGAGGAAAAATGAACCCTAAACATTTGCGTGCAGCGATCGTCCATGATGCCTATTGTGGCGAATCCAATAAAGGTCAATCCTCCTTTCAGAAAGAAAGCTGGGAAAACACACACCGTATGTATTATAAGGCTTGCCTTAAGAATGGTACAGACAAAATCAGATCAGGAACCATGTATGCAGCGGTACGGCTTGGTGGACCTCGCTGGACGTCGGATGGAAAACCTTTATCGCCCCTTAGTGGAATCAATAAAGCAGATTTGACAAAAGCTGTACTAGAATGTAAAGCCTGGATTATTAAAGAAGGTGGTTCTGTGAACCTGGATAAATTAGACGCATTTTTAGTACAATTGGAAGCAAACTTGTTGAAGGCTAATTCCTAATTAGCACGAACACTACATCTACGATTTGAAAAATAAAAACAAGTATGGGCGAAAAGTATTTATACGGACCGCCCATGCTTCATTTCTTTACAACACATCGATTTGTGTTGACTCTTGAAGCTTATAAAAATACTGAATCCTAATCGTCAAGACTGTAGGTGGATAAAAAATCCCAAAGGATTTGATTGGGATGCACGCCATCGATGTCTGCACTAAACCATACATGCCCACCATCTTTATCGTCTTCTCTATTTACTGTATATAGCACAACAGAAGTATTTTCATTTCCACCAGTATATTCCTCTCTCAAAACATCGCCATTATTTAACTCAGTGCTTATAAGACTAGAACTAGGGATATTATTTTGGTTTAACCAAAAATCAACCACATTAGAAATGGATTGAAAATCCTGGTTCCCTTCTAATGGTAATACGTCGTCCGCAATGCCGTGAAAATGAATAATAGAGGTATACTCGTTTTGATCACAGTTGTCCTCCAGCATGACACCAGACATAATTCCCGCTGCAGCAATGAGGTCGGTTCTAATACAGGCAAGCCCATAGGCCATCATACCACCATTAGAATATCCAGCTGCATAGACTCGTGATAAATCTACGTTGAAATCATCATTAATATGAGCTATAAGTTGCTCTGTAAAGTACGGGTCATTATCGGAGATATTTTGACTACTATTATTTCCCGGATCCCATTCCGGACTCCCTTTTGCACGAACCACTCCCTGTGGATATGCCACGATAAAATTTTCGTTATCAGCCAAAGCATTCAAATTAAAAAACTCCCCAATGTTCTGGGAATAATTACTTGCACAATCTCCAAAGCCATGAAAGTTAATGAGCAAAGGAGTTGGAGTATTGCTGTCATAAGACGCAGGAACATGTATGATATACGCTCTGGTTTCTCCATCTTGCTCTACTATTCGATAGCCATTTGAAGTAGTATTATCGCAAGTCTCTTCAACCTCAGGATCTTTTCCATCATCCTTACCCGAGGAGTCGTCATCATTGCCACACCCCACAAACAACGTAAAAAACAGGAGCATCGTTATCATCAGGCTGAACCTGCCTAACATAAACCCTAAGCCAATGCTATTTTTCATTTTTCTAAATTTTGCTTTTTTAATGATTACAAAAATAATTAATTAATTTTGTAATCATACACTAAATAAATTTTAGCATTAAAAGAGCATTAACAATGAGTAACAAAACAACTAAAATAATTTATTGGGTAACAACTGGACTATTGACTGCTTTAATGCTTATGTCCGCAGGAATGTATATTTTCAATAACGAAATGGTACGTGAAGTCTTTACTAAACTTGGCTTTCCAACATATATTATTTACCCATTAGCCATTGCAAAAATATTGGGACTGATTGCAATATGGACGAAAAAATCTAACACGTTAAAAGAATGGGCTTATGCTGGATTTTTCTTTGACTTCCTTCTTGCTTTTTCTGCGCACCTTAATATTAACGATGGAGAATATGCACCATCTCTGGTTGCAATTATTCTTTTGCTAGTTTCATATTGGTCGGGTAATAAAGTTCATGCAAATCAATAGAAATTCATCAACAGCTAGATTATTTTATTTTAACAAAACATTAAATTCTTAAGCAAATATTGTTCTCTTTTTATTTGTATTTTTAAAAGAGTTTATTTCTATTAATAAAATCACTAGC
>CAYXQH010000692.1:0-3578 GCA_964467425.1 uncultured Saprospiraceae bacterium | reverse complement strand
GTTCCCATGATGGGGATATCCTTTTGAGCCTGTGCCCAAGATACCGCAAAAGTCGAATGTGTATGACAAATCCCTCCAATATTTTTCCAATTTTTATATAAAAAAGAATGGGTCTTTGTATCTGAAGAAGGTCGCATCGTCCCTTCGATTATTTTATTCTCAAAGTCAACAATTACAATATCCTCCTCCTTTAAAACATCATAAGGAACGCCACTTGGTTTGATAGCAAAGACGCCAGCATTCCGATCTACTTCACTTACATTGCCGAACGTATAAATTACCAAATCCAGTTTGGGCAGTTGCATGTTCGCTTCATAACAGGATTTTTTTAAGGCCTTGTATTTTGACATAAATGAAAATTATTAATTAAGGTTGTTTGAGAGAATATTGAATAAGTTTTCTGTTTGGTGCCTCCTCTTTTGATATATTTTTTTTTAACACAGGGGCACAGAGTAAATACGGAGTCACAGAGCAATGAGTCTATTCTCTAAATATACTGTAATTAGAATTTAGTAAATACTATCCTCCACAAAGGCGCCTAGCTTTTTATATTTTTCAAATTGTTGGTTATACATTTTAGTACGTTCTGGATTTGGAGCATAGTTTTTTTCAAAACCATTACCCATTGCCTGAATAGCATCTTGCAAATTAGTATAAATTCCGGCTGCTGTAGCTGCATACATAGCTGCGCCTAAAGCAGGAGCCTGATCTGATTGAATAATTTTTATCGGCATTCCTAAAACATCTGCAAGGGTTTGCATAATAAACGGCGATTTTTTAGCAACACCTCCGATACCAACCACTGTATTAATTGATACCCCTTCGTCTTTGAATCGTTCGACAATACTTTTCGAACCGAAACAAATAGCTTCCACCAAAGCCCTAAATATCTCCGGTGCTTTAGTCCCTAAATTTAAATCTGTAATCGCAGCTTTTAAAGCTTGATTGGCATCTGGCGTTCGGCGACCATTGATCCAATCTAATGCAATAGGCATGCGCTCTGTCATTGGTATTTTTGCTGCGGTTTCTGATAACTTTAAAATTATATCGTCTTTAGCTTTTTCTATTTCGATACTAGAAAATCCCCCTTGCTCCGATAGTAAATTATCTAATGGCCAGGAAAGGACATCCTTAAACCAGGCCAATACATCACCAAAAGCAGATTGTCCCGCCTCTAAACCAATCATGCCCGGTATGACTGATCCATCTACCTGCCCACAAATCCCTTTTACTGTTTTATCGCCAATTAATGCTTTTGAAGAAACGATGATATCACAGGTCGATGTTCCCATTACTCGTACCAGGGTATTTTCTTCTATCTCTGCGCCTACTGCTCCGGCATGCGCATCGAAGGTTCCCACTGCCACGATACAGTCTTCCGTAAGTCCTAATCGCTTTGCCCATTCTGCCGATAGATTTCCGGCAGCTAGGTCGGAGGTAAACGTATCTGCGTACAGCTGCTTTTTTAAAGCTGGAAAATCTGGATCTAGTTGTTTTAAAAAATCATCCGCTGGTAATCCACCCCAGCTTTCATGCCACATGGCTTTGTGTCCTGCTGCGCAACGGCTCCTTTTAAACGTCTCCAAATCGGGACTCCCAACCAAAAGGTAGGTCATCCAATCGCAGTGCTCGATCCAGGTATAGGCTTCCGATCTTATGGAGGAGTCTGTTCTTATTATATGGAGAATCTTAGCCCAAAACCATTCTGAAGAATATATCCCGCCTTCATATTTTGTAAAATCCTCTCCTCCCCAGGTTCTTGCTAATTGATTGATTTCTTCTGCTTCTTCAATTGCGGTATGGTCTTTCCATAAAACCATCATAGCATTGGGGTTCTCTTTCATCTCTTCTTTAAAACATAACGGCTGCCCCGAACGATCAACGGGAAGCGGAGAAGAACCAGTCGTATCCACACAAATTCCTTTTACACTTTTAGGATCAACTGCAGACTGATTTAAGACAGCTCGGATCGTTGCTTCCATGCCTTCGATATGATCTGAAGGATGCTGTCGATATTGATTAATAGAAGGTTGGCAAAACTTCCCTGCTTTCCACCGTTGATACCAATGTACATCACTAGCTATTGTCTCTCCATTCATAGCGTTTACTAAAACTGCTCTGACAGAGTCGGTTCCAAAATCTAATCCAATGACATATTGATTTGGAGTCATGCTTGGTTTATTAAAATTTTAATATTTTTTGACACGGAGTTTCACAGATTAATCACAGAGTCTCACGGAGAATCCAATATAAACTTAATTTACTTTTGACAAATTACTATTTGCCTTGAAATAGATGATAATATACATCATTCCATTTTAGATGGTCTTTGAATGTTCGCTCCTGGGTGTCTTTATCAATGATTACTAATTCTATTCCTGCGATTTCAGCGAAGTCTTCGATAAACGCTGTGCTAATTGCTTTACTAAAAACGGTATGATGTGCACCACCTGCCAATATCCAGCTTTGAGCTGCCGTCTGAAGATTTGGTTGCGGTTTCCACAAAACCCTGGCAACAGGTAACTTAGGCAAATCATGTTCAGGCTTTACGACCTCTACTTCATTGACTAAAAGTCGGAATCGATTTCCCATATCAATGAGTGAAACATTTATCGCGGGACCTGAATCAACATTAAAAACTAAGCGAGCCGGATCAGCTTTTCCTCCAATACCTAAGGGGTGAATTTCGCAAGATGGTTTTCCATGAGCAATGCTCGGGCAAATTTCCAACATGTGCGCACCTAGCACCCGAGCGTTTCCATTTTGAAAATCGTAGGTATAATCTTCCATAAATGAACTCCCCCCTTCTAAGCCTTCTTCCATTATTTTTATAACATGAAGTAAAGCTGATGTTTTCCAATCTCCTTCTGCTCCAAACCCGTAGCCTTCTTCCATTAAACGTTGCACTGCTAAGCCTGGCAATTGTTTTAATCCATGAAGATTTTCGAAGGTATCTGTAAAGGCTTGAAAGTTTCCTTCTTTTAAAAAAGCTTTCAAACCCAATTCAATTCGGGCCGCTTCCCATAAAGAGGAATTATCTTTTTTCAAGGTGCCCATTTCATAAACCTCAAAGTACTCTTCTACTAACTGTCCAATCGCTTTTTCTTCTATTTCATTGACAACCTTTACTACATCGCCAAGACCATATCCATTGACAGACAACCCCCATTGAATTTGTGCTTCTACTTTATCTCCTTCTGTCACCGCAACCTGCCGCATATTATCTCCAAGTCTGGCCACTTTTGTATTATTCAAAGCATGCCACCCTGCAACTACTCTGGTCCAAATCGAAAGCCGTTGAATAGTTGCTGTATCTTTCCAATGACCAACGATGACTTTCCTACGCTTTTTCATCCGAGTCGCAATAAATCCAAATTCACGTCCTCCATGTGCGGCTTGATTTTCATTCATAAAATCCATATCAATCTCCTTCCACGGTATCGTCGCATTATATTGCGTATGTAAATGAACAAAGGGTTTGTGTAGAATTTTCAAGCCATTAATCCACATCTTAGCTGGCGAGAAGGTATGCATCCATAAAATCAATCCAATACATTTTTCATTATTATTTGCTTGTT
>CAYXQH010000691.1:0-3582 GCA_964467425.1 uncultured Saprospiraceae bacterium | reverse complement strand
ACCGTTTATGTTGATAATGTTTATTTTTCAAAAACACCAACGAACGTTTCTGATGTTGAAAAAAATTACAATTTTAGCATTTACCCAAATCCTTCTTCATCTAAGTTGACTATTAAAAGCGACTTTCCGATAGGTGAGGTTAACATTTACAATGTACTTGGAGAATTAGTTCAACATCATGAAACACTAGAAAATTTATCGACGATTGATATTTCCCAATTAACAAATGGTTATTATTTTCTGAAAGTTAATCTGGATGGTATAGCTCTTACGAAACAATTTATTAAAAATTAATTTCGATTTAAAAAACACCAAATTTAAAAGCGCGAATTTCCTATTTGAAAATTCGCGCTTTTAAGTTCGAGTATAAATTAATAAAAGGACATCGACTTTTATTCCATATCTTGTTGCAAAGTAATCACTATAAATTCAGCTGGCCTTAAAGGAGATACGCTAATATGCATAATCATCTTTCCATTATTGATATCCCCTACTGTCATCGATTCCCCCAAACCTATTTTCACACTATAAGCATCTTCTTTTTTGGAACCTTGCAAGGCGCCTTGTCTAAACAAGCCTTCTAAAAACATTTCGCTCTCGCTTTTAAGTCTAAGCCAGGTATTTTGATCATTAGGTTGAAAACTATATTGGATCATTATACTTTCCAAGGAAGCTTCAAGCATACTCATGAATCGCCTAACATTAATATATTTCCAATCCAAAGAATTTCCTTCTAAAGTTCTTGCGCCCCATATTAAAGTTCCTCTTCCATTAAAAAAGCGAATCGCATTTATTGATTTGCCATCAGTAGCCGATACATTTAAACCTGCTTGTTGATCATTATCAATCGAAACGGAAGGTTTTATTACGGCATTCAAACCAATATTCGCTGGAGCCTTCCATACACCAGATTCTAAATCATTTGCTACATATACACCTGCCAACATTGCTGCTGTTGGAAGCAGATTAATTTTCTGAGCAACGGTTTCTGTCATGAGCTTATAATTAGCATCCAACTGTTGAAGCTGTTGACTAAGCTGAATTCCTTTCTTATAAACTTCATTAGTGTCCATTCCTCCTGTTGAGCCATTCGGAAAAAAATTAAACAATAAACTTTGTGCTGCTTCTTTTTGCGGAGCCGCCATACTTTTAATTATGTTTTTCAAATCTCCAAGTCCTCCTAAAAAATAATGAGGCCCAACTTCGGATATACTAATACTTGACGTTTCTACCCAAGGGTAATAGACAGCGCCTCTATTAAGGTTTTGTGTTCCTACATTATTTCTAAAATCAGAAACATCACGTTGAAGTGTATTAACATCAAATCCATCATGAATATCAAAAATAGCAAACCTATTCTTCATTCTATTGCAATGCTGTAGCACCATTTGATAGGTATGATAACAATCTATTTGATTTAAAGCCAAAGCATCTGGAATAGCAATGAGGTTTGCTTCTTTTAAATTTGATAATTCTGCACCAACTTGTAAGGGTTTACTTAGGTCGTTTTTATTTACAACATCAAAATAATTTCCAACAGAGACGATATAACAATCTCTTCCACCATTTTTAAAATACAACTCTAAGCTTTCATATAAATAAAACCGTACACCACTTATCGTAACATCTTCCTTTTTAAAATTAGACAAATCAGTAGGTATCTCAAATTTCAACATTTGCTTGCCACCAAAATGATCACGAAATTCCTTCATGGAGTTTATCTTTTTTGGTACACTGGATACGTTTTTTTGGGTATATCCGATAAAGACAGGAATTCCTGTTCCTATTTCATTAGCAGGCGAAGTTGTATTTGAAGTTGTAACAAACACTTCTTTTCTTTTAGAAATGGTGGAATTTTCATTTTGAGCAACCGGCACATTTCCAGACATACATGAAAAGAAGAAAACTAAAATAGAGTATATAAAAATATTGTTTATTGGTTTCATCCGATTGATTTTAAAAAGGAAATGACTTTAGACTAACTTTGTTTTATCTAAACCTTGGTCATCCAACACTTCAAGGACAACTTGATAAATATAATAAAATCAAATTAAAAAAAGCCACTCATTCGAAACGAGCGGCTTTAAATATTTTAGTGTAAAATCATCTTTAATCCATTAGAATCATTTTCTTCGAATCTGAATCTGTTGAAGTATTAACCTGATAATACAAAATACCACCTGGCAAATCTCCTCGATTTAAATCAATCTGATTATAGCCTTTTGCAAAATCTCCATTTTCAGCATAAATCAATCGACCTGACACATCATAGATTTCCAAACTCACAGCTCCAGCTTCCGGAAGATTAAATCCAATCATGGTCGTTTCCTTAAATGGATTTGGTTGATTTTGGAACAACTGGAATTTATCAGTAGCACTAAGCAATCCATTTGCATCGAAAGCCAGATTTACATTCATTAATTCCTCTACTTGATACGCTTCTGCTTTGGTATACTCAGAGCTGATTGAAAGCACATCAGAAAGCTTCAAATCTTGATTTGCGGTCACAACTAAGGTGAAAAGAATTTCATTTGATTTTAAATCAATCAAACGATCCGCATTCCAACTCATAGTAATCGCACCACTTTCCATTTTGCTTAATCCGTAGTTTTCATCATCAAAATCGATCAAATCAGCTGCTAGAATTTCTACTACATCCAAGGCCTCCTGATCGAAATTAAGCGTAAACTGGAAACCATTGATTTGTTCAAAATTATTAGCCATAACATCGATTTGGTATTCCTGATCTTTTTGAAGCCATCGATCTTTTACGTTCAATTGAAGTGCATCTAAATCAGATCGATCGTCAGTAGCATTCATAAATTCATTTGCAAGCGCATTTAAATTTACATCTCCTATCTTAACACCGATAAAATTCGCTTGCTCATCTTCTTCTCCTAATAGACTATACGTTTCTGGGAAGGCCGTCTCAAATGGGTTTGTTGGATTTGGAAAAACAAAATCAGCATCAATAAAACGCCAGCTTGTATTATTTTGGAAATCATCATCTATCTGTAAGATTAATTTTCTTAAATGGATCAGATCCAAAGTAGAAATATGACCGCTTCGATTAATATCTGCTGCAATTATTTTATAGGGAGAATCTAATTGTTCAATCTGCAAGACATGTCTTTCTATCATAATCAAATCAAAGGTACTTACCCCATTCATTGGGTCCATGCTTTTCTCTGGAACTAGCAATAAATTTTCTTCAAACTCTAATTCAGGAAACCCATAGGCTCCAGAATTGCCAGTCATATTAAAATCAGGAATGCCCGAGGTCCCACCGATTAGACTTACTTCTACATTATGAATCGGGTCATTTATTTCAGTGGTGATCATACCACTTACATCGATTTGACCAGCTTGTACTTTAGTATTAAAAATTCCAATAACTGAGGACGAATTTCCACAACCGTCCGTTGCAATAAACTCTACCACTATTGCTTGCGGTCCACCATCACAATTTAATTGTGGGTTAGATGGATTCATTGACCAGGTAATATCATTACCCCAACAACCGTCAATTGCTTCTGCTCCTCCTTGATTCAACAACCAGTTGTCAAAAATGAATTGCGTCAC
>CAYXQH010000690.1:0-3589 GCA_964467425.1 uncultured Saprospiraceae bacterium | reverse complement strand
TTTATTGCTTTGAACTAAACAAAATTTAGAAATTCAACTGGTTTTTATTTAAATAAACCTAAATTTGTGCTGCCATTTTAAATAAGAATCTACTCTAAGATTCAGAACTGGACCTTTCTTTTGACAATTGAATCTTTACAATTTTTAATCTCCTTATTTTAAGAACAAAAATTATTTCAAATGAAAAAAGCCTTTACTACAACTATTTTTGCTTTTCTGTTTATAGCTGTATCTTTTGGTCAAACCATGATCGCTGTAAGTAGTAATCAATTTACACCTGCTGATATTACCATTGAGGTCGGTGAAACGGTGCAATGGGACAACACTGGTGGATTCCATAACGTAAATGGAACTACAGCGACTTATCCTTCTAATCCAGAAGGTTTTACTAATGGAGGAGCTTCTTCTTCTTCCTGGACTTTTTCACATACTTTTAGCACCGCAGGTACCTACAATTACCAATGCGATCCGCATGTTGGTTTAGGGATGGTCGGAACGATTACCGTTAATCCTGCACCTGCTAATGCTGATTTGGTGATCACTGAAATTATGTACAATACACCAGGTTTTGATGATTTTGAATTTATAGAAATCTACAACGCAGGTTCTGCAACAGAGAATTTAGAAGGGTATTATTTTACTTCTGGTATTGAAGATACCATTGGTAATGTAGATATCGCACCAGGTGCATATTTAGTATTAGCTCAGTTTTCTGATAATATGTTAAATACTTTTGGTGTCAATGCGGAACAATGGTTTACGAACAATTTGAATAATTCTGGAGAATCTATTGTGCTTCGAAACCCTGCAGGAGAAGTTGTTGATTCTGTGGCTTATTCTGATGATGCGCCTTATCATGAAATTTGTGATGGAGAAGGACCTTCTTTAGAGCTTTGTGATGTGAATGCCGATAATAGTGATCCTGCTAATTGGAGATTTTCAACCACAAATACCGGAGTGTTATATGGAGCTAATCAACAAGTTATATTTGCATCTGCTGGTTTTGCAAATAATACCTGTGCGGATGTTCCTTATATCTTTTTAGATGCTTCTCAAAGAGTTGTAAATGAAGCTGATGGTACTTATAATTTAGGAATTCATATGGCAAATGTAGGGATGATGGATACAACTGATCTTACGTTTACTGTATCAGGAACGTCTACAGCTACGGATGGTTCAGATTATACTATTCCTAACCTTGTTGTAGGTATGGGAGGAGATGGTCCTGGGTCAAGTACTTTTGGTAGTCTTCCAATCAATATTATTGATGACATGGATGAAGAAGGTGATGAGACGGTTGTCCTTAATATCACGATGACGACTAATGGTGTTGTATTGGCTACTTCTTCTTTTACGATGATTATTGAAGACAATGATGGATTAAATTATCCAGCTTACGATATTGCAACGCTGACCACTAACGATGCAGATGGTGTTGCTGATTCTTTAGGTGCTATTGCACAAATTCAAGGTATTGTTCATGGTGTCGATCTTCAAGGAAATGATGACCTTCAGTTTACAGTGATAGATGCAACTGGAGGAATAGGTTTGTTTAGCGGAAATGGAAACAATTTTGGTTATACAGTAGCGGAAGGAGATGAGGTAATTGTGCAAGGAGCTATTTCTCAGTTTCGTGGTTTGACACAAATAAACCCAGATACGCTATGGATGACTTCTGCCGGAAATGCCTTAGTTGTTCCTCCTGTAGTAACTGCACTGGATGAAACTACAGAATCTGAATTGGTTCAGATCAATGGTCTTACGATTGTTGATCCTACAGAATGGGATGGTAATGGAAGTTCTTTTAATGTTGATTTTACTGACGGAACCAATACATATCTTATTCGAATTGATAATGATGTTGATCTTTCTAATTCAATGGCTCCAGTTGGTTGTGTAGATATTGTAGGAATAGGTGGACAATTTGATTTTGATGCGCCTTTTGATTCTGGCTATCAATTGCTGCCGAGATATGCTGCTGATATTACGCCTTGCGCTGGTACTGGTATTACTGCTGTCGATGATATGGCTACAACGGATGTCAATGAAGCAATTAATATTGAAGTTTTAAATAATGATATTACACCAAATGGAATAGCTACTATCGCAGTTGATGCTGGGCCTTCTTTTGGTTCTGTAAACACAGAAGCAGATAATTCTCTCACTTATACACCAATGATGGATTTCTGTGGAGATGATAGTTTTACGTATATTATTTGTGATGCAACGGCAGCTTGCGATACTGCGCTGGTTTCCATAACGATTAATTGTCCGACAATTTATACGCCTTATCCAATAGACCAGGTGACTTCTAATGATGCTAATGGCGAGCCTGATTCACTAGGGGTTTTAGTAGAGATAAGTGGATTAGTCTATGGAGTGGATCTTCAGGGGGATGAAAATATTCAATTTTTTATTATCGATAAATTCAACCCGGATGCGGGAATTAGTTTGTTTAGCGATAATGATTTTGGTTACACGGTGAATGAAGGAGATGAAGTGATCGTTCAGGGAGCAATATCGCAGTTTAGAGGATTAACTCAGATTTCTCCGGATACTTTATGGAGCATTTCTTCTGGAAATACTTTACATGATCCAACTGTTGTAACAACTTTGGATGAGACTACAGAATCTAAATTGATAAAATTTGTAGGAATGTCACTAGTTGATCCTACACAATGGACTGGAGCAGGGGCAGGTTTCAATGTTGATATTACGAACGGTACAGATACAGTAACCATGCGGATAGATAATGAAGTTGATTTATATTCAATGGCCGCTCCTGCATTTCCTGTATTTAATGTAACGGGGCTTGGTGGACAATTTGATTTTGATGCGCCTTATGATTCAGGCTACCAGTTTTTACCAAGATATGAGCCAGACATCGAAGAGTTTGTTTCTGTTGTGGATCCAACTATCTCTGAGACGATTTCTTTCTTTCCAAATCCAGTTTCAGAAACGTTGAACGTAAATATGTCTGTAAACATGGATCAATTAAGAATTACTAATATTCTTGGACAAGATATAAGAGTTATTGAAAATCCAGCTAATGAGGAAGCAATCAATGTTTCAAACTTAGCTAGTGGAATGTATGTATTAACTTTTGTAAATGGAGACCGAATCTGGTCGACGCAGTTTGTAAAAGAATAGATATAATGAAAATATAAGCTATCCTAATTTTTTATAAAGATGGCTAAATTAAATTTTCATTCTTGATTCGAGAAATAAATGGTATTCGGTTTTAGTATCGGTTTTTCCGAAAAGCTAAAACCGAATACCGTTTTTTATTTAATTTAGAATATTCTAAAGGTTAATATTGAATGGAAGATGGCTCTTGTTCAGCTTAACTAAGGAAGACCGCTTTCTCTTTTACCTTCATGATCTGCACATCAATGTTTTCTCGCATGGTGGTAGCTAAAGAGATTCCAACATAATCAACTAAGATGGGGAAAGATTTATGCTTTCTATCTACCAGGACAGCAACTTCTACTTTTTTAGGTAACACTTCAAAAAGAGGCTTCATTGCATAGAATATCGTTCGACCTGTATTCGCAACATCATCAACGATAATAATTACCTTATTTTTAAT
>CAYXQH010000689.1:0-3589 GCA_964467425.1 uncultured Saprospiraceae bacterium | reverse complement strand
ATCTTCTATGAGTCCCCAAAAGAAACTCCAAATGCTGTCAATAAATTTTTCGTAATCTTCATGTGATTTTCCCTTTTTCCAGGAAGCTAAGTTAGCGGTTTGAATTCTTTTAAAAGCCAAAGGAATAGAAATAGCATCAATCATTACAGGAATTAATCTGCTTTCTGCCTTTCCTTCTGCAGCTTCTACTCTTACCCAATCTGATTCAATAGAGTTTTTTGACCAGACCACAACGACAAGGGTCGATTCAATGAGGTTCTCTTCTATGAAACGATCAAAAGTTTTTCCAGGAGGAATTTTGTTGTCCCACCAAACGGACCAACCTTGTTTTTCAAGACTTTTTACAAAAGGGCGAATTCTGCTTTTGTCTTTGCTAGAATAACTTAAAAAGATATCATGTTTTCTAAAAGGCATAATTTGGTTTCGTAGACTTTAAGGTTAAAACAAATATACAGAAAGCTAATATCTTATACAAAATAGTACTATTAGCGATCTAATATGGAAAATAGTAACCGTCTCTGCCTTTTAAATAACTATTTAAAGTTTCTCCTTTAAAAACTGCCCGGTAAATGATTTTTTTACTTTTGCTAAATCTTCTGGTCTACCCTGAAAGACAAGGTTTCCGCCGTTTTTACCTCCGCCTGGACCTAAGTCGACGACCCAGTCTGCAGATTTAATAACTTCCATGTTGTGTTCGACAACTAGAACAGTATGTCCTTTTTCTACCAAAGCATTTAAGGCCGTTAATAATTTTCCGATATCATGAAAATGCAAACCTGTTGTTGGCTCGTCAAAGATGAAAAGAATTTTTTCGGTGACACGTTCTTTATTGAGGAAGCTAGCCAACTTTACCCGTTGTGCTTCTCCGCCAGAAAGTGTGCTGGACGATTGACCTAATTTAATATAACCTAGGCCAACACTACTAAGTGGTCTGATTTTATTGACGATATCTCTGTTGCCTTCAAAAAACTCAATTGCTTCATCAACACTTAGGTTGAGGATTTCAAAAATGTTTTTATCATTATAGCGAACATCCAACACATCTTGTTTGAAGCGTTGTCCTTTACAATCTTCACATACCAAACGAACATCTGCCAGGAATTGCATTTCGATTACCTGTTCGCCTTCTCCTTTACAGGCGTCGCAACGACCACCGTCTACATTAAACGAAAAATGCTTTGGCTTGAAACCCCGAATTTTTGAAAGCTGTTGATTGGTCATCAAGCTTCTAACAGCATCATAAGCTTTTACATACGTAACGGGATTGGAGCGACTGGATTTACCGATGGGTTTTTGACTGACCATTTCAATCTGTGTCAATTGATCCAGATCACCTTCCAGTGATTGATGCTGACCAGGAGCTACTTTTATCGGTTCTTCAAAATGCTTTTTTAATGCCGGATATAAAATATGTTTAACTAGCGTCGTCTTTCCACTACCTGAAACACCACAAACTACAGAAAGTGTATTTAAAGGAATCGTAGCATCCACATTTTTTAAATTATGGTGCGTCGCTCCTTTGATCTGAATTTTGTTTACATATTTTCGTCTGGATTCTGGAAGTGGAATCTCCATTTCACCACTCATGTATTTTGGTGTCAGACTTTTATTTGACTTTTTATAGATGTCTTTATAAGGACCTGCAAAAACTACCTCTCCGCCATGTACTCCTGCCGCCGGGCCAATGTCAATTAAGTAATCTGCATTTTTGATAATGTCTTCTTCGTGTTCTACGACCACTACAGTATTTCCCAGATCACGTAAGGTTTTTAAAACCTTGACTAAACGATTGGTGTCTCTTGGATGTAGACCAACACTTGGTTCATCCAGAATGTAAAGAGAGCTGGTCAGGTTGCTACCTAGTGTTCGGGTCAAATTTATCCGTTGCGTTTCTCCGCCACTCAAGGTAGAAGAAAGTCGTCCGATTGTTAAATAACCTAATCCGACATCGCACATAAACTGTAAACGATTGGTGACTTCCAGAATGATTCTCTTTGCGATCGTCTGATCATTTTCCGAGAGTTTTATTTTTTCAAAAAAGGGCAGTAACTCATCTATCGGAATATTGACAAGATCAGAGATTGGTTTTTTATTGACAGTAATATATTGTGTTTCAGGTCGAAGTCGTGCACCATCACAAGTAGGACAGGTCGTCTTTCCACGATATCTTGCTAACATCACTCGATTTTGAATCTTATAGGTTTTCTCTTCGAGTTCACTAAAGAAATCATCAATACCATAGAAATGTTTATTCCCTTTCCAAAGTAGTTTTTTATTTGCTTTGCTTAATTCTTGATAGGGGCGATGGACCGGAAAATCAAACTTGTGTGCAACACTTAAAAAATTATCCAACCACTTTCCAAGTTTTTCGCCTCGCCAACAAGCGATAGCACCATCGTAAACCGATTTGGATTGGACCGGAACTACTTTTTGTTCGTCGATACCCATGACCTTTCCATAGCCTTCGCATTGCGGGCAAGCACCAAAAGGATTATTATAATTGAAAAGCTGAGGCGTCGGCTCAAGGAATATCATTCCATCTAATTCAAACCGATTATTGAAGTAGCCGAGTTTCTTCTTTCCAATAATTTCGATATAGCATTCACCCTCACTTTCGTAGAATGCCGTCTGTACAGAATCTGCAATTCGTTTTGCGTTTTCTTCATCGTCTTTTTTTACCACAAACCGATCAATCAATATTTTATACCCTTTGTCCTGAATCTCGGAGATTAAAGCTTTCTTATTAAATTTTTTATCCTCCAAAAGGTCCTCAATTCGTGAAAGGGTTCCTTTTACTTGTATTCTTGTATAACCTTTTTGTAATAAAAGACTAAGCTCTTGTTCTAGTTTTCTATCACTGTATTTATTTTGCAAAGGAATAAAAAGCTGTACTTTTTCATCGTCCTTAAAAGAATTGATATAATCGACGACATCAGAGACTTCATGTTTTTTAACCAGTTTTCCAGAAACAGGAGAATAGGTCTTTCCGATTCTAGCGTATAGCAATCGCAGGAAATCATAAATTTCAGTTAGGGAGCCAACAGTGGAACGAGCATTACTGGTACTTACCTTTTGTTCGATAGCAATAGCCGGGCAAATACCTTTTATATAGTCCACGTCCGGTTTTTTCATCCGCATCAAAAACTGTCGGGCATAGGAACTCAGGCTTTCAACATATCTACGCTGGCCTTCTGCATAAAGTGTATCCATTGTTATGGAAGATTTTCCAGAGCCAGAGACTCCAGTGACCACAACTAATTTATTCTTAGGGATATCAAGGTCTATATTTTTTAGATTATTACTTCGAGCTCCTTTTATAGATATGGAATTGTTTTTTTTATCAAGCTTTGGACGTTCCAGAATGGCAGTATCTTTCTTCTTCGGCATGTTGTTTCGCTTCCTTTTATATTGAAATGATTATAAACTTATAGAGGTACGTTTAAAGCATTTCAGTGTGAATAGTTCTTTTTTAAACAAGAAAATGAAAATAGAGTTTTCTGATTGATTAACAAAACGAAAGAAATAGTTATTGGGTAGTTAGTCAAAAAAAATGATATAATAAATTTTTGCTTGGCACTTAGGAATAATT
>CAYXQH010000688.1:0-3591 GCA_964467425.1 uncultured Saprospiraceae bacterium | reverse complement strand
GCTTCTATGGCGAAGCGAAAAGGTAATGAAAAGCAGACGATGTTGTCCACTCGAAAAGCTGCAAGATTAAAAGACAGTAATGCTAAATACCAAAGTCTTCATAATAAAATGGAAGTGATGCATAAGATTTTATCTCGAATGTATCAAAACTCTGAAATCCTATTAGAAGACACAGCGGATCAGGTAAAACTTAAAGAGCAAGAACGCAAAGCCATCCGAGCTTCGCACTCTGCTATGTCCTCTGCCATGAGCGTAATGTCTGGCGACCCGGATAAAAGAGCAATGTTTGATATGGCATTAGAAGCGATCGCTGATGATGTTTCTAATAAAGTTGGTGAGATGGAACAATTCATGGATATGTCCTCCAGCTTTATGGATTCTGTAGATCTTCAAAATGGAGTTTTTGAAGAAGAAGGATTGAAAATGTTGGAAAAATTTGAAAAAGAAAGTACACTTCTATTATTAGGAAAAGAAGGAAGTGAGACACTGGATCTGAATACACCAACTGCTGACCCTCAAATTCGAGAAAGTGATAGTGGCGATTCTTCTTACGAGAATTTATTTGAATAAAAGCCAAGTTACTAATAATAAAAAAAGCCTTGTTCTGAGAACAAGGCTTTTTTTATTTGAATATTATTCCTTCTGCTAACTTACCATTCCAAGACTTTTCCCATGTCCAAATGATTTCAGCATCTTTACATGAGAAGCAATCGCTCCACCCAATTTATTGTACTCATAATAAGGTAGTCCAAACTCTTCGATCGTTTGTTTTACAATCTTTGAAACTTCCGGATAATGGATGTGGCAAATATGAGGAAATAAATGATGTTCTATTTGAAAATTCAAACCACCGACACACCAGGTGATAAATTTATTTTTTGTAGAAAAATTTGCGGTTGTTCTAATCTGATGAATTGCCCAAGTGTTTTCTGAAGAGCCATTTTCTTCTGCTTCAAAATGCTCCGGTCCTTCCACTACATGTGCTAATTGAAAAACAACGGTTATTAAAAAACCAGCAATACCATGTGCGACTATAAAGCCTAGGATTGCGATTCCCCAATGTACACCTAACAAAATAGGCAAGCCAATAAAATAAAACAGATAGAGCCCTTTGCTAAAAATCATTTCTATCGTTTCCTTTGTAGGATTAAATCCACTTTTCTTTGTTAGTCCAGTTTTATTATAGTGGTATAATTGTCGAAAATCTTTCGAAAGTACCCAGCTTATCGTCGCAAAACAATACAAAAAGAACGCATATACATGCTGAAACCGATGGTATTTTTTCAATTTGCCATGAGGTGACAATCGTAAAAATGGCTTATCATCAATATCCTCATCTAAATGATAGACATTGGTATAAGAATGATGCATAACATTATGTTGAATATTCCAGGTAAAATTACTGGCACCCACCAAATTCATGCTATAACTCATTAATTTATTGATCCAGGGATATTTCGAATAAGCGCTGTGATTCGCGTCATGCATGATACAAAGCCCTATTCCTGCCGTTCCCAGGCCTAAAATAGCATAGGCAATCATAGCTGTCCAGCCAGAAAAAACACCGGTTAGGAGCATAATGTAGGTCCCAAAATATACCCCGAATATAATAACTGTCTTCAAGTACATCTTGAAATTACCGGTCTTTTCAATTTGATTATCAATGAAATAGGAGTTTACCCTTTGACGAAGGGTTTTAAAAAACTGTGCGGGATCTTTTCTGGAAAACCGAATAGAATACTGCATGGTGTAATTTCTTTTCTCAATGTTTAGTGATGGTGCTCAAATATCTTCAATAAAAACGAATAATCAAGAATAATTGTTTTAAAACTTTCTATTAAAGCTATTTTTTACAAATTCATGTTAATTTGCACCTAAATTCTAAAACTGAAAAACGGAGAAAAACGGACTTTTAAGAGCCCTGAAGCTCCTTTTTAACAAAACAACATATTTTCTAATGAAAAATATTATTATCGCTGGAGCGTCTGGAATGGTAGGAGGAATAGTTCAAAGAGCATGCCTTCAATCAGATTCGGTCAAAAATATCACCTCTATCGTACGTAAACCCTCTGGCATTCAGCATGCTAAATTAACTAAAATTGTGCATAAAGATTTTTCGAATTACGCCTCTATTGCTACAGCTTTTAAGGATAAGGATGCCGCATTTTTCTGTATTGGTGCCTATACTGGGCAGGTTAAAGATGAGCTGTTTAAAAAAATAACGGTTGACTTTTCGAATGCTTTTGGAGATGCGGTCAAAGAAAATAGTCCTCATGCAAAGTTTTGTTTATTAAGTGGTGCAGGAGCTGATCAAAAAGAAAAAAGCAGAATTTCTTTTGCGAAGTATAAAGGAATGGCTGAAAATCATTTAATCAAACTAAACTTCGAACATCTATATATCTTTCGTCCAGGCTACATTTATCCTGTAGAAAAAAGAACAGAACCCAACTTATCGTACCGGATTTTCAGATCGCTCTACCCTCTTATGAAAACAATTTATTCCTCCGGCGTAATTACCTCAGAACAATTAGCGCAGGCAATGTTTAAAGCAGGTATGAATGGAACAGAGAAAATGATTTTGGAGAATCAGGATATTAAAGCAGTATAGTCTGCTTGGTTTAAAAATTTAATTGTCAAAAGAGGACAATAGTTTTTCAGCATCTTTTTGCCTTTTACCAAATTTGTTGTTCGCTATTCGTTTCAATTCAACTATAGCCTTTTCATCTTGCTCATTTTTAAGATACGCCAAACTGAGCTGCCATCGAATTTCTTCAGAAACTCTAAAGCCTCCAAATGGTACTAGATCAATTGCTTTTTGAAGAGAAGGAATTGCTCTTTCCGGCTGATGAGTATATAAATAACTAAGCCCTTTAAATACATAATCTTCACCCTCCATTGAAATTTGATCAAAGTAATTTATAGCTTTTTCATAATCACCCAAAACATAAGCATTTATAGCTTTTGTCCGCAGGTCATCTTCTCTAGGACTTTTTTTAAGGCTGAGTGGATCATACTTTTCAGCTAGATATCCTTTGAGTAATTCCGCTGTATTTGCCTTTGATTTGTGTTGGTTAGAAGAATCAAAGAAAAAATTTCCAATTAAAAACACAAAAGCAACAGAAGCCGCAATCATTCCAATTTTTACAAACAAATTCGTTTTTATAGCTTTATTTTTTTGAGTAGCGGAGACCTTATATTCCGTTTCTAAAATTTTTCGCCACCTTGCTTTTGACTGATCATCAAAATGATTTTGCAATAACCTTTTGGTTATCTCTTCCTGTTCCGTTTCAGAAAGTTCACTATTGAAATATTTTGATAACTGTTGCATAATTCCAATTTTGACAAAACTAAAGCCTAGAGGAGCTTCTTTAAAACTTTTTTAAATGCAGGCAGGCATTTCCTGCTGGTTCGTCTTCTGAGTGTATTACTTTTAGTTTCAATTAATTTATCTACGAGATTAGGATAATAAACACGAGCAATTTGTGGCCAGGATAAATCATCATAATAGTAAAGTTTTATAAGCTTGGTACACTCTTCACCCAAACCGCTTAGTGCTTTACCAACCAATTGTGTCATTTCTGCAGAAATCAG
>CAYXQH010000687.1:0-3595 GCA_964467425.1 uncultured Saprospiraceae bacterium | reverse complement strand
TGACAATTGGTGCACCTTTTCCAATCGTATAAATATCATGGGTGATAGCATTACCTGTTTCGGCAGTTGCAGTAAAACTTGTTTTTTCAAATTGAGCAATTGGGGTGTAAGAAATAGACACGGTTTATCGTTTTTAAGATTCAAAAATAATTACAAATTTTGTCGATTTTTACTTGGTGAATAATTAAGATAGGCATGTATTCGAGTCGATTAATTAAGGTATTGAAGACTTTCACAGAAAGAGAAATTAAAGAGCTGAACAGTTTTTTAGAAGCATCCATCATTTCCAAGAGGATCGGAAAAACGAAATGTTTTGCCCTTTTTAAATTAATATCAAAGTATCATCCTAACTTTGACCACGCAAATTTAAATAAGGAAAAAATATTTCGGAAGCTGTACAAAAGCTCCTATGAAAGCGGAAAACTGGAAAAACTCATGAGTGATCTTGTGACTCTCATCCAGGAGTTTATACTTTATCAGCATGCTGATATCAAAAAAGAATTGCCTCCGCTCCGAATACTTTATGACTTTTATTCAAGAAGGAATCTTAATGGCCTGGCATCATTGACTTTAAAAAAACACCTCAAAGCAATAAAGCTTAAAAAGGATATCGACAGTACTGTACTGTATGAACAATTCTTATTTGAGAAAACTATTTTCCAAAATCAAATTCTATTTTCGAATACTAAGAATAAACAAGACTTTTCGACGGTACATTCGAGCCTAGATCATTATTACATTTTTGAAAAACTAGAACTCGCTTGTCAATTACTGGCAACGAATCGTTTTCTTTATCCGGTTGAAGTCGACGAAAACTTAAAAGTCATTGAGCACTTAAAACCTTTACTTGAGCAAGATTTTTTTGACAAACCTCTTATTAAATTATTTTATAAAGCCTATTGTTTTTTAAATAGTAATGAAAAGGATATTGAAATCAACTTTTCAATATTTGAGCAAAGCCTGAAAAAATATGCGCAGGATATTCCGGATGCTCAGCATGTTATGGTCAATACAATCGTTCGAAATTATTGCGTTTGGCAATTCCACAAGGGGACGGAGGGCTATATTGAAAAGACTTTTGAAACGTATAAAGATCACCTGGAAAGAGGATTTTTATATGTTGAAGATAATATTTTTGCTTCGACAATGATGAATATAGTCATCTTTGGTCTAAAGCTTAAAAGATATGATTGGGTATACGATTTTCTTACTTCTCATAAGGACAGAATTGTTGGAGTCTTAATTCCGGAAGAAGCCTATAAACTCAATTTAGCTAACTATTACTTTCATATTGCCGCTTTTGAAAAAGCGTTGGATTTAATAAGCTATAACTTTAAGGATATTTTTTATAAGCTCCGTGCTAAACGAATGGAGATTAAAATTTACTTCGAAATAAAACATGTATTACTGATTCCTAAAATTGATGCTTTTAAAATATTCATCTACCGCCTGCCTTCCCAGAAAATATCAAAAAAACATAAGGGAGGAAACCGTGAATTTATTGACACCCTAAAGCAAATTGTATCACATAAGACCTACAAAAATAATATCAGAATCGAAAAATTA
Organism: uncultured Saprospiraceae bacterium; assembly: GCA_964467425.1. Taxonomy (GTDB): domain Bacteria; phylum Bacteroidota; class Bacteroidia; order Chitinophagales; family Saprospiraceae; genus JAHDHW01. The sequence continues at coordinate 2,029 of CAYXQH010000687.1, read as the reverse complement.
AAATCAAAAATACATTCCTCTAGTTTTGTAAATGAAAAAACTTGGCTTTTGGAAAAGTTGAGTGCTTTAAGCTAAACATTCAAACAAGTGTTGAAAGAAGGGAATTAAACAAATACAAAATTAGGAATGCCTGAAAAGGAATCATACATTTGTAAAAGCTTCACTATTCCTGATTAACATTACAAATTCCTAATTAATTATGAATTCCTGGCTCTCTGTTCATTTATACTATAACGAACCCTGGGAAACTTTTCTCGTGGAAAGTGTTGCTCCCTATATTCAAACCATTCTAAAAACAGAAATAGCAACATCTTATTTTTTTATTCGATACTGGGAAAAAGGGCCACATATTCGCCTTCGCCTTAAAGGTGAAAAAAAAGTATTGGATGAAGTGGTAAAGCCAAATCTTACGGAATATTTTCAATCCTACATGGAGACTCATCCTTCCAAACGAACGGAACCTGACTATCCTGAGGGGTTTTCTGAATCCGATAAATGGCGAAAGAACAATGCGATTTACGTAGAAGGTTATATCCTTGAGTTGAATCGTTATGGTGGAAAAGAAGGGCTAAATATTTCAGAAACTCAATTTCAATTATCCTCCGAAACAATTCTACAACACTTTAAAGAGCAAGAAAGTCATTATGAAGATGTGTTGGGTTTTGCCATTCGATTACATCTTGGATTTGTACATAGTTTAGGAATGAATCTCCATGAAGCCACTCAGTTTTTTAATATGATTTTTGAAAACTGGCTTCCAAATGCTTTTGAACTATTTGAAGCAAATACACCAGATGAGATCATCTCCAATAAGATGAATGAGATGATGACTCTTTTTGAAGACTCTTTCCTTCAGCAAAAAGACGTGCTGGTTCCTTTCCATCGTGAATTAATGGAGGATTTGAATTCAGAAAAAATGTTCGAATCTGATAATTTTAATACCTGGCTAAGTGAAAATAAAAGACTTGCACTTCTATTAAAAGAAGCTGCAGAATCAGAAAACCTAGCCCCTCGTACAGAAGAATATGAAATTTCGCCTGTAGTAAAATCCAACTTAACGGGACATACTTTTTTGCTTTGGAATATCTGGGCGGATTATGTTCATATGTCCAATAATCGCCTTGGCATTCTCAATCAAGATGAAGCTTATTTGGCTTATTTGATCAAACGTAGCTTGGAAAACCTTTCCTGCTAGATATGAAATCCTTTTCTATTTCTTGACACACTATTGAAAAAAATGTTACTTAAGCTTTTTTTCTCGTTATACCTAAAAGATTAATTACCAACAGTTTATTAAATAGTATCAGAATGAAACAACTTACAAAATCAAAAGTGCTATTAGTACTATGCTTTGTGCTTCTCACTTCTTTCCTGAGTCTTGCTTTTTATAATTCTGCTACTTACGTTGCTAGTGTAGAAATTCAAAAAATGAATATTTTATATATCGGTGTTGATAACCCAGTAACCGTCGCTGTCGCAGGTGTTTCTACAGGAAAAGTTAGATTAGAAAGTGATGCCTTAAAAATTGAGGAAGTAAACGTAGGTCAATATATTTTAAAAGCTACCAAACCTGGAAAGGCCACATTAAATATTTTCGCAAATAATGAGCTAGTAAGTGAAAAAACCTACAGAGTAAAAAGAATCCCTGATCCAGTAGCCCGATTAGGCAACTCCTCAGGCGGTAGAATGTCAGCCGGATTTGTTCACAAATCAGAAGGGCTTATGGCTTATCTTCATTGCTTTGACTTTGATGCAAGATGTGCTATCCGAAGTTTCCATGTAACCTTAGTCAGAGAAGGAGCCGACCCAATTGAAATGATAAATACAGCAGCAAAGTTTAACTCTAATACAAAAAAATTGATGGAAAGTGTTCAGGCTGGAGATGTCATTTATTTCGATAATGTAAAATGCCAATGCCCCGGAGATAAGGCTAGCAGAGCGATCAACTCATTGGTTTTTAAAATCATCTAGAACGAGGTAGACAGGTAGACAGGTAGACAGGTAGACAGGTAGACAGGTAGACAGGTAG
>CAYXQH010000686.1:0-3632 GCA_964467425.1 uncultured Saprospiraceae bacterium | reverse complement strand
AGGGCAACCCAAAACCATTCGTTTAAGAAGATTAGCATTAGTATACATACTACCAAAGAGACAAAAAACAAAAGCCAATCTGTCGCTCTGGAACTATTTTGTGATTCTGTAGTCATAATTATTAGAATTTTGGACAAATGTAGGAGATATTAGGGAAAAGGGAAAGTATTAGAGTAGGAAAATTTTTTATGGTTCGTAGTTTGTGCGTACTTAGTGTAAAAAAGGTATAAAGCCTGAAGATTTTTTTTATTTTTGTTCTGTTCATAAAAAATCCAAATTGAGACCCATGCACCTTAAATTACTTCTTTTTTTTACGTTTTTAGCCAATCTATGTTTTGCTCAATTGGATGTTGACCATTGGGAAACAGCTGTTTTTGCGGAAGATACCTGGAACTATCGAATAGGAAATTCGGAACCTCCTTCGAATTGGATGGAACCAGCATTCAATGATAGTTCGTGGCCAACCGGAACCGGAGGGTTTGGATATGGCGATGGAGATGATAATACGACTATAGGTCAGGCTATTTCCGTTTATCTTCGGATAGATTTTAATGTTATTGATCTATCGAATATTGAAATGGCTGTTTTGCATGCAGATTATGATGATGCATTCGTTGCTTACCTCAATGGCGAAGAATTCGCAAGAGGAAATTTTGACAATGTAGGTGCCAATCCTCCTTTTGATGCCACCCCCTTAACTGACCATGAAGCTGCGCTATTTAATGGCGGTCTTCCTGAAGCCTTCGCTATTTATGCGGATAATTTTGAAAACCTGATACAGGCTGGCCAAAATACCTTAGCGATTCAGGTACATAATTTTAATATCAACTCCTCTGATCTAAGTAGTAATTTTTTCCTTTCACTGGGTATAAAAGATAATTCTACTAATTACGATCCTGTTCCTTTCTGGTTTTACGAACCTTTTGTTGCCACTGATTTGCCATTAGTAAAAATCAAAACAGATGGACAGACTATTGTAGATGAGCCAAAGATCGTTGCCGATCTCGAGATTATCGATAATGGTCCTGGGAACTTAAACTATATCACAGATGCACCAAATGATTATGATGGTAAAATTGCTATAGAAATCCGAGGAGCCTCTTCTCAGTTTTTTCCAAAAAACAATTATGGTTTTGAAACACAAGATGAATTTGGAGAAAACAATAACGTTTCATTGCTCGGAATGCCAGAAGAAAATGATTGGATTTTACACGGTCCTTTTTCTGATAAAAGTTTGATTCGAAATGCGCTGACTTTTGACCTTGGAAGAAAAATGATGGATTATGCTTCCCGAACAAAGTTTTGTGAATTGATGATTAATGATGATTATCGAGGAGTCTACCTTATGATGGAACGGATTAAGCGAGATACCTTTAGAGTGGACATTTCTAAATTGAGACCTGAAGATATTGAAGGCGATGAGTTGACTGGAGGATATATTATTCAAATAGATCGAGATGACGATAGTACAGAAGAAGATGGCTGGTATTCTCCTCATGGAAGTAGTCCATTTTATGCCTATCACCGCCCCAAATATGATGACTTACTTCCTGTTCAAAAAGACTACATCCGCGATTGGATGACCGATTTTGAATTTCAAATGACCTTACCTAATTACGATGTACTTTACGATGATTATATCGATGTAGAATCTTTTATCGATTATTTTTTAATCAGTGAACTGACGAAACATATTGATGCTTTTAAGTTGAGTTTTTATATGTATAAACGGAAAGATAGTAATGGTGGAAAATTACATATGGGGCCAATCTGGGATTTTAATTTGGGCTACAGCAACTTCACTTTTGAATGTGATCCTGATCCACAAGGTTGGATTTATCCTTGTACGTCCAGAGCTTTTTGGCTAAATAAAATATTGGACATTCCGGAAGTGCAGGATCAGATGCACTGTCGATGGGAAGAACTCCGCGAAGATATTCTGAACACGAATAATTTAATGAATAATATTGATGGAATGGCAGATGAATTAGCCTCTGCACAACAAAGAAACTTTTCCCGATGGCCAATTTTAGGGCTAGAGGTTTGGCCTAATTTTTTTGTTGGTCCTACCTACGAATCAGAAATTGATTTTTTAAAAGATTGGCTTACGGATCGTGTCAACTGGATGGATCAGAACATGCTCGGTGCTCCTAATAATTGCATTGTGTCTACAGATTATTTTTCCGATGCTATTGACATTGAAGCTTCGCCAAATCCATTTGATGCACAAATTATTTTTACTTATAAAAATGAACGTTTTGAAACAGGAGAGCTTTTGATTTTTGATGCAATTGGAAATAAAGTAGAAGAGCAGTTCATCCAAGCGAATGCATCTTTTAGCTGGGATACGAATCACCTAAGCACAGGGATTTATTTTTATAAACTTAAAGTAGGTGATGCTTTTAAAACTGGAAAAATTATCAAGCAGTAGACAGGTAGACAGGTAGACAGGTAGACAGGTAGACAGGTAGACAGGTAGACAGGTAAGTTAAAAATTGTTATTTTAAAAATCTGTTTTCAACTTTAGCTGTGCTTCATGTCTTTCTATTGCATAGTCTAATAATTTTTCGATCAGATCCGGATAGCTAATTCCTTCGGCTTCCCAAAGTTTCGGATACATACTAATACTGGTAAAACCCGGAATTGTATTTATTTCATTGACATAAATATCTCCATCTGCTGTTAAAAACATATCCACTCTCGATAGTACCTCTCCTCCTAAAGCTCGGTAGGCCAGTTTAGCAGTGGCTTGTAATTGCACTAAATCTTCATCACTAACCTCCGCTGGTATTTGAATTTTAGCTGCAGTTTCACTCACATACTTCGCTTCGTAAGAATACTCTTCCTCCGTCACTACCTCTCCTACCCGACTCACCATCGGATCTTCATTTCCTAAAACGGCACATTCTAATTCTCTTCCAATAATCATCTCTTCAATAATGATTTTTCGATCATATAAAAAAGCATCTCTCACCGCAACTTTTAGCGCCTCCGCATTTTCCACCTTATGAACACCAACAGACGAACCCATATTTGCAGGCTTAATAAAAACCGGCATCCCCAATAATTCTTCGATATGATCAAAATGAATAGCCTCCTGATCTTTAGATTCAAAAACCAAACCTCTGGCAACTTTCAAACCTGCTTCTTTCATCAATCGTTTCGCAAACTCCTTATCCATTGCAATTGATGAACCCATCACATCTGGACCAACAAAAGGTAGGTTCATCACCCGAAGCAAACCTTGCACCGTTCCATCTTCCCCATGCGGTCCATGAAGGAGTAAAAAAACAGCTTCTGGTTGTGGGATATTTTTTTGAGTATCCGTTCGAATAATTTGCCCCTCCGAACGACCGGGGATAATGGCAAGTTCAACACCCAATCCTGGGTCGATAGCAGTATCCAATTGAGCTTCTTCTAATAAGCGCCAGGAACCTTGTCGGTCAATCCCAATAATGCTAATGGCAAATTTGTTCCGATCAATAGCTCCGAGTACATTTTTTGCCGAACGAACAGAAATCTCATGCTCTGGTGATTTTCCTCCACAAATGAGGACTATATTCTTCATAGAAATACTAGGTTATGTGGTTATGTGGTTATGTGGTTATGTGGTTATGTGGTTATGTGGTTAT
>CAYXQH010000685.1:0-3632 GCA_964467425.1 uncultured Saprospiraceae bacterium | reverse complement strand
AACAGTCAGTTTGTAGCTACGCCAAAGCGACCTGGAGAAGCCTCCATTACGGTAAGTGGAGGAGGATTGAATCCTACAACCTTTAAATACAGAGTGAAAAAAATTCCAACACCAATCCCAATGATGGGAGCTCATAAATCAGGACGCCTTTCTCCTTCAGAGTTTAAAGTGTATGATAAAATAAAAGCAATTCATGAGCATTTCGATTTTGATGCACGATGTAATGTGACCAGCTTTGAAATTACCAGAGTTCCGAAAAAAAGCGATCCGCAGATTTATGAAAACCGTGGTGGCACATTTGATCAGCGGACAAAGCGAATTACAAAGCAAGCCACTTTTGGAGACATCTTTTATTTTGAAAAAATTCGCGCCAAATGCCCCGGTGATGATACCACTCGAAAACTAAACAGCATGCTTTTCCGCATTCGATAATAGTTGATAAACCTCAGCGTTTCTCTTTTCCTCTGCGGGGAATTAAAAAGTAGGAGGAAAAATAAAAAATGCTACTGTTAAAAATAATCAGACGTCAGATATTTCTTTCTCATTCATTTACTTAATGCCGGCGAGTTAAAAGGCAAAGAGCAAATGAGCAAGATGAGAAAGTTCAACCTCCCGGAGTTCCACCCGGCTGGACTTCGGAGGTTCTTTTTTCTAATTAATAAAATACATAAAAATGAAATCACTGTTTTTAATAATGATTCTCTCGATTTTGAGTGCCAATATTTTTGCTCAACCATTAGATGATATTGTTGAACGTAAGATAGTCAAAGAACGAAAAGTCCTGAACTATCAACCTTTAAGAGAGGCCGATATCATGTGGGAAAAACGAATCTGGCGGGTGATCGATGTTCGAGAAAAAATGAACCTGCCTTTTATGTATCCGGAAGCACCGCTTTTTAAAATTCTGGAAGATGCAGCAAAGAACGGAGATATAAATTTATACAGTGCTGAGAATGATAAATTTTCCTATTTACTGGATGATAAAGAAATACATCAGATTTTTTATGATGCAGATAGTGTGGAAGTAATAGACCCGCTAGATAATACATCTAGAATTGTAGTAGTCGAAAATTCGTTAAATTATGAAAATGTAAAACGATTCCGAATAAAAGAAGTCTGGTTTTTTGATGAAAATACCGGAACGTTAAACGTACGAATTCTTGGAATTGCTCCTTTGATTGAAGAATACGACGATAATGACAATTTCAAATTTGAACGCCCACTCTTTTGGGCCTATTATCCAGAATGTCGTTCCATCTTTGCAAGGCAGGAAGTGTTTAACACCATGAATGATGCAGCAACGACGACCTGGGATGACCTTTTCGAAATGCGCATGTTTGCAAGTTATATTTATAAGCAATCAAATGTCCGAGATGATCGAATCCAGGAATATGCATCCGGAGTAGATCTACTGCTGGAAGCAGATAAGATTAAAAATGAGATTTTTAATTTCGAACATGACCTTTGGTCGTATTAACTCAAAGGTGATGAGTGAAAGGTGATGGGTGAGAAGCAATAAGATTTCACCCATCGCTCCTCATTTCTCACCTTTGACCTCTCACCCCTCACCCCTGAATTTCCCTCGTTTATCTAAGAAATCACCTTTCCTGTCACAAAAACCATCGAAGGATACTTCGCTAATTGAAAAAAATGTAGATTTGCACCGCAAATCTCGAAATGACTTATTGGGCATACTCTTAATAGGCTTTATGTCATTTGAGATTATTCCGGCAAGAGTGGATTACTTTTTGAAACTAATGAATAGCCGGTATAAATGGAGCAAATAGCATATGGACATACTGTTAAATTTAGGTCTGTTTGTAATTAGTCTTGCTGTTTTACTCAAAGCTGCAGACTATTTTATTGATTCTGCTGAGGAAATTGGACTTTCTTTGGGCATCTCTCCTTTTATTATTGGAGTGACTATTGTCGCATTTGGAACCTCCCTTCCTGAATTAGCAACATCTCTGGTTAGTGTTTTTGAAGGAACTTCAGAAATCGTTGTCGGAAATGTCGTTGGTTCTAATATTACCAATATTGCGCTGGTTCTTGGTCTGGTCGTTTTGGCCGTAGGAAAAATAAAAGTGCCAAAGGGACTCTGGAATATTGACCTGCCTTTTTTAATATGCTCTTCCTTCTTTATGTGGTTTACCTTAAAGGATCAGCATTTTAGCATTTTTGAAGCTATATTATTCTTTGTCGGTATTATTATTTTTCTGGCGTATTCGTTCAATTCGGACCAGGGTAATGATGATGAATTCCGTAAGAAAGCATCTGTTAAAACCTATCTTATATTAGTTGCAGCTGGAGTCGGAGTCTATCTAGGGGCGGAATACACCATCAAAGCAATTATTTTCTTATCACAAGAAATGGGCATCAGCAAGGAAGTGATTTCACTATCTATGGTCGCTCTGGGAACCTCTTTGCCAGAAGTTATTGTCAGTTTAAGTGCCGCAAGAAAAGGCAAAACCTCTATTGCAGTCGGTAATGTTTTAGGGTCTAATATCTTTAACACTTATGCAGTCATGAGTATCCCGGCTTTCTTTGGAGAATTAAAAATCCCTGAAGCGGTTGTCTCCTTCAGTCTTCCTCTAATGGTCGCTATGACGCTAATGTTTGCCTTAATGACGGTCTCCCGAAAAATCTCACGCTGGGAAGGAATGGTTTTATTGATGTTTTACGTTTTTTATATCGTTGAGCTTTTCACTTAATCCTGCTTAAAAAAATAAATCTGTCATCCAGAGATTTGATTAATTCTGAGATAGCGATAGCGGTTGAGGAATTAAGTAAATTGAGGAATTTTAAAAAGGATTTAACTTTTTGAATAATATTTTTAGAAATTGTCGTACTTTTAATACATAATTAGAGAGAGATAATAGATTCCCTCCTTCCAAATCACCATCTGACTACAATCCCAAAGAACGCCTTTTACGATTTCAACATATTTAAGAAACATGGAGTTAACATTATCCATGTAGTTTTGTTGACGGTTTTAAGATAGAATCACCACGAACATTTCAAAGCAACCATTTTCTACTAAACTCAATTAAAGCTATTAAGCTTCAGCTTATGCTGAATGGCTTATTATTTATAGATAGATTTTTAAAACATTTAAAAACAAAAATTATGAAGAAGATTTTACTTTTTGCTTTGTTGTTTATTTTTGGCTCCATTTCAGAAGTTTATTCGCAAGCTACGCTCCCTTTGTCAAGAACAACCTGGAACGCAGGAAATCCAACAGGATGGACTAGTTCAGGAACCGGTTCTTATACCTCGTCTTTTGCGTGTACTGGAAATAATATGGGAAGGTTAGACAGCGATAATGATTATTATGAAGTTCACTTTACGGTTGCTGATGGAGATGCAATTCTAGTTGAATATACATTGAAAGGAGCTGGTTTTTCAGGAGGAGACTTTGATGTAGAGTATTCGCATGATGGTTCGACTTGGGTTAATCTTAGTTCATTTGGGACATTATCAGGGTCGTGTGCAGATGAAGACGATACTTATACCGCTTCTGGAACAGATAGTTATGTGAGATTTTATTACACAGATAAAGTATCTGGAAATGTTGGATTAGATGATGTTGCTATTTCTCTTAATACAACGACTACACCTATCACCCTAGCTTC
>CAYXQH010000684.1:0-3633 GCA_964467425.1 uncultured Saprospiraceae bacterium | reverse complement strand
CTAATTGACCGACAGCATTAAAAACGGATAGCTGTAAAGGTTGTGAATTGTTTTGAGCATAACGAATATTGATCTGGCCGGAAGCAGGATTCGGATAAATTTCATACAGAAAATCTTCAGCTTCATACGGAATGTAATCCATCCCTTTTGCGCAATTACTTGGCGGAAGAGCAATCCAGTTTTGTCCAACAGTAATATCAAGCGCGATGTCTAAAAGATGCAAGGAATTACCTGTTGAAAGTGCATCAGAAAAATAAGGAAACGAATTATTATAAACCAATTCGCTCATAGTTTGACCAAAGGTGTTTTTAATAGTAATTCGATCTTCTGAATTATCAAGATCGCCATTTGTCCATTCAAAAACAGTGCAAAGACTTTCATCAAAATGATTCTTGTTTTTTACAATTAGAATATAGGAATTACCTTCTATTTGCGTTCCTGCCGGAATAGTAAAATCAATCGCTCCGCTAATAGTGTAGTTTCCAATATGAATTTGGGTAGAGGCAGGGTTGATCAATTCGATGTATTCATAATCATCTCCTTCAGTTGGCGCAAAATGAATCTCTGTAATCATAACTGCACCTTCTTTAGCAAAAATAGGGGTTAAGGTGCTAGGTTGATTGAATGTATAATTGATCTCTGGGTTTGTCTCGCCAGTTTCTTCCCATTTGATAAAAGAAAATCCCGGATCTGCTACCGCTTTTATTTTAATCGGAACATCATAAAAGTATTCTCCAGTATATTGATAAGGGATGCGCATTTCATTACTATGAAAATAAACTTCTCCTCCATTTTCTGCATCATTATTTATCGTCAAATTGCCACTGTCACCTAGGCCAAAATAACCTTTATAATGGTTTTTAAAATTAACTCGTCGTTGACTGAAAAAGTTTTTGTACGATTGTAAATCATTGCGCCATTCATTGATGTTGCCATGTGCAGTAATACCCCAGCCGTAACTATTCCAAGTACCCCATTTTTGAATTTGTCTCGGCATTTCCGTTTCGATCATAGCCGAAATGCTATCCGTAAAATGATTGATCCGGTCATTACTATAAATGGTCTCTGAAAAAGTACAAGTCCGCTGAATATATTCATTTCTAAAACCTATGTTTTGCAAAAACTTTCTTATAAACAAAGTTGTGATATTATGATTCGGCCAATCGGTGCTGGTGGTTGAAGTTACGAAAGCTATAGAGTTAAAATTGGAATGCGTTTCTCCCCATAGCGGAAAGCTTGTTGAGGCATCAGTATCAAAAAGCATCCATCGCCATTTGCCACTATCCCGAGGTTTCCAAACAATAGTATTATTAGCAGGCCAATCATAATTCGCTAAATATACCTGAACGATATGATAGTTTAAAAACTCTTCTATATCGATCTGTGTATCGAGATATTCAAAGTGGGATTGATTAGAAAGGTCATTGTTCTCGACATAAGAATATAATGCATCAAAGGCGATTTTGTCTCCTTCTTTGACATCACCCCAATGAACATAAGGATTAACGAGCATATCAATGTTTCCTTCTTCCGCATCAAAATGATTAATCAAATGATGTTTGGTATAAAATTCCCGGAGACCGTAAAGTCCCCAATATTGACCATTTAAATAAACAGCAGCCGGTCGGTAGGCCATCAAATCCATATCAATTTGATCCACTAAAAGTGCTTGATTCAACCCATCTCTAATCATCATTGATCCAAAATCCTGACCACCGTCTCGAAGTTTAAAGCGTTTAAATGTTGAAACAGGATGACCTGGGAAAATCTCATGTTCAATCTCATCGTCGCCATAAGTGTTTTTTCGAATGTAAATATTAAAACTCTTTTGCGATTGTGTTCTGGAACAACCTCCTCCAATCTTTATACCTACCTCTTTTTGAAAGGCTAAAGAACCATCCCCTTCAAACATAGTAACGGTTGCGGGTCGTTCCCAATCTTGATTCCAATTTGCTGGCTCATTTCGACACCAACCAGAGATTCCATTTGTTCCAACCGTATAAATTCCACTTGTATTAGACCAAAGGTTTTCCGGGGCAGTAGAGATGCTAACTACCGGGAGGTCATGATTAGAATTAATGATGAAACTAACTGTAGCGAGTTTACTGGGAGCAAAGTCATTTTTAAAAGCCCTTGCCCGAACCGTACTAGTGCCACCAATGACAATTGGCGTAGTAAAAAGAAAGCTAGTTTGATCAGGAATACTTCCATCTGTCGTATAGCGGATTTCTGTTCCTGGGATAGGTCCCGTCATGTTGAGCGTTTGAGAACTTTGATAAACACCAGACGCTAAAGAGAACGTTACTCGATCCATAAAAACACCACTTACATTATTCGTTGTTTTAGGAGTCGCTTCACCAAAGGTGATCCATTCGTTTAAGCCATCCTGTTTTCGACCATAGGATAGATTTAGTGGAGTCTCTGGATATGCAATTTGATCTAATATAACCAGATTGCCATTTTGATATTGAGAAAGAAAAACGGTTTCGCCTTCTGATTTTAATTTGAAATTAGCATGTAGGCCTCCTTGTTCCGGACTATCATCTGCCCAAATAATAGCAAAGTCATTTGGAGCGATATCAACAGGTTCGGAAATTTGCCATTTGTCTAATTCATTTTCATCATCACTTAAAAATAAGCCACCTACATGAACGGGCTCTGTATTTCCATTGTATAATTCTATCCAGTCATCTGCTTCATTATATTCATCCGTGTAGATTCCATTAGAAGGCATCAATTCGTTTATAAAAAGATTGCTGATTGGATTTGTTTCGACAGGAAGCTCCACTTTTAAAAGTAGTCTGGCAGCTTGTTGAGGATTAGCTTCATAAGCTCTTGCGATTCTGGTACCCGTGCCGTTAATGAGAATATTCAAAGCTTGTCCTGATTGCCATCCAGGACGATCGATGACTTCTTGAACTAGAGAAGAAATATTCGGACTCCGTTGAATTGCTGTAGCTTCATCAATAGTTGTCCAACTTGATGGATTCCAGGTTACCGATGCGTTAGTAGTTGGACGAGCACTTATATCTTGAAAAGTAGAAACGCTAAATGCATTAGCGTCATCACTAGCTTCGGCATGAAGTAATAAATTACAAGCCCCGACACTATACTCATCTGTGGTAAACTGAATAAAAGCTTCTTGAACAATCGCACCTTGTGGCAATGGTATACCCTGAAACCGAATTCCTATGGTTTGAATTCCATTATCAGGGTCAAGATCTTCTGCTAATTCAATATCTGTACTCTCATGATATAAGGTTCCATTGCTTCTCTCTTCCATATCATCCTCCGGTCCAAGGATCGGAATATTGAATTGGGCAATGTAAGTACTATCGGTAAATGCAAAACCGGAGACATTTAAAGAGATAAATAAGAAAAACAGGAAAAAGCTACGTTCAATCATTTTCAATCATTTAACTATTCTCAAGTATCCAAAGGAGAATACCTTTTAAAGGCGTTTTAGCGTTATTTAGGTCTAAAAGCTTCTAAAACTCACTTAAATATACGTCAGGTTAGATGATTCGATGCAAAATGGTGGTATGGTCTGGTAAAATTAGAGAAATAATCAGATTTATTTTTCTTTTTTAAAAAATAATTTTTGTTGTAAATAGCTGATAATCATGTGTTTAT
>CAYXQH010000683.1:0-3633 GCA_964467425.1 uncultured Saprospiraceae bacterium | reverse complement strand
GAGTCTGATTTTTCGATGGGAGGTGGATTTTCTTTTTGTGGTTTTGATTCAGGTGTAGAACAAGAGCTGAAAGCAAAAAAGAATAAAAGGCTTACGGAGTAAAAAGCAGTTTTTTTCATTAGTTGTATTTTAAAGCAAGATTTCCAGCTAAAATACAATTTATATCGAATATCGAATGCTGAATGCTCTTAATTCAACATTCGATATTCGATATTCATTATTCTACCAATCTACCCAAAGTTGAAACAGCTGAAATATTAAAAAAGCCAATTGCTTCATCTTCCGGTGCATTAGAATTAAGCGTCTCAATATTTGTTGGAACATTCGCAGGTGGTTCTGCAAAAATTCCAGCATCACCTAAAGTCATTTGCGTCAAAGATTGTTCTAAAAACATAAAGGCATCTGAATTCAGCGAATGGATTTCTAAACTAATAGAATCTCCTACAGCCCAAGGTGGTAAATCGTCGGTATCCGTCGCATCATCTCCCGAATCAGGCTGTCGATTAATAAACTGTCGGATAGGTGTTATAAAAATCACACCATCTACACCTGAGCCCGGCGTAAACGCAGCATCCCAGGCAATATTCATTTCCTGCGGCTTATTTAGAAAGCTTCCATTTTTAAACGTTTTAATCCAGTAAGAATCCCCTTCTCCCGGAACATCCCTTGCGAAAAACTCCGCATAGATACCAGGAGGGTCTCCAAACTCTTCATCTTCTCGATCCTCTAAGACAATACTGTCGATTGGCATAATTCGTTTCATGGCAGAACTAGCCGAATATTGAATACCACTTGCTGTTGTAATCATTAAACCATACGAATCCCCGACATTACCAAAAGAACTACCTGCAGGAGGCGTCCAGGTATATACACCATCATTATCTGAATCTAGAAAATCATATGCTGTTGCATTATCATCAATGATCTGAACTGTTGCACCAAGCTCCGGTGTAGGAGCTGTACTTTCAAAATATGGACTAGTTCTGGTCAGCGTGATGGATTGAGTTTGGGGTAAACTATTCACCCAGGCATCCACAACCAATTGATTATTTCCTTCTTGCAAATCTACTTCAATAACATCCTCGCAAGACGAGTAAAAAACCAAAACCGAAATAAAGAATAATATATTTTTGAATTTCATTTTATTAGAATTTGAGCATTACTAATGGAGTGTAATTTTAAAATTTAAAATTGTAAGAGATAGAAGGAATAAAGCTTCCAATTACAGAAAGCTGAAAAGCATCTGTTTTTATTGGTTGATTAGCTACCGGACGATCTCGTTGCTGTCTAAAATAAATAGAGAATGGATTTCTTCGATTATAAACATTGTACACACCAAAGACCCATTCAGATTCAAAATTTACTTTTTCTTTTCCTTTTATCGTTGCTGAAATATCCAAACGATGATAAGCTGGAATTCGAACATTATTCCTTGCTCCTGAAGCCACATTAGGAATAACATATCCCTGTTGTGTAAATCGATCAGTCGGAAAGGTTGCCGGAGTTCCTGAATTTAAAACGAAGTTCGCAGAGAAGGTTACTCGTTTGTTTAATTCATAAAAAGTAGTCAAGCTTAAATTATGGGTCTGGTCAAAACGAGCCGCAAACCATTTGTCATTATTGATACCATCTACTTTTCGTTCTGTACGGGCAAGCGTATAGCTTAGCCATCCTGTGAATCTTCCTTTCTTCTTTTCTACCTGTAATTCTAAACCATAGGCACGACCATCTGCATCTAATAATTCAGCTTCCAATAATTCGTTGATAAATAAATTAGCACCATCGATATAATCGACCAGATGATCAAAGGTTTTATAATAGACTTCAGCTGAGGTGACGTATTTATTATCCTTGAAGTTTTTAAACACACCCAATGCATATTGATTTGCAATCTGCGGTTTGATATTATTGGTACTCGGTGTCCAAACATCTACAGGTGTGGCAGCTGTGGAATTAGAAATCAAGTGAATGTATTGGGCCATTCGATTATAACTAGCCTTGAAAGAAGTTGAAGGGTTGAACTGATATTTTATGGAAGCCCGAGGTTCTATATTTCCATAGGTTTCGATACTCTCTCCTGCATCAAATGAAGTTACACTCACTAGATCTTTAATTTCTCCTGGTTCCGTATCCTGAAATTCATAGGCGTTTCCTTTTCCAATATAATTGAAGTATGAAAAGCGAGCGCCATAATGAAGTGAAATCTTGGAATTGATTGTTTGTTCATTTTCTAAAAAGATACCTGCTTCTATAGCATTCTTTCTGTCGAGGCTAAAATTACTCCTTTCCCCTTCACTGACGCCGACCGCATTACCTGGAAAGAATTCGTAGAAGATACCCTGTCCTCCAAAAGTTAACTTATTCTTAGTGTTGATATAATAAGACAAATCGCCTTTCAAACTGTAATTGACAATATTTGCGTCCCAGTCAAAACTATTCGTATTGTCTTCTCCAAAATGAATTTCATAATCATAGTTACTATAGTATGCTGTAAAGTTGGAAAAGAGTTTTTCGTTAAAAAGGTGATTCCAACGAAAGGTGGTCGTTGCATTTCCCCAATTAAATCCAGCTGCAGAACCAAAACCAAAATTGTCTCGTCCCAAATAACCAGAAAGAAAAATACGATCCTTTTCACTAATCTTATAATTCGCTTTCATGGTCAGATCGTAAAAATTCAATTTTGTATCTCCAAGGTCATCTGATAAAAACGGCTTAGCTAATACATCGATATAAGATCGTCGAGCAGCCACAATAAAGGAAGCTTTATCTTTTATGATCGGAGCTTCTACTGCAACCCGGCTGAATATCAAACCAATTCCTCCTGAAACAGCTAATTTTTTACTATTCCCTTCCTTCATTCGAACATCCAGAATCGAAGAAAGTCTTCCACCATATCGAGCTGGAATTCCACCTTTATACAATTTTACATCTTTAACTGCATCAGGATTAAAAACAGAAAAGAATCCGAAAAGGTGAGAGGAATTATAAACAGGAGCTTCATCTAATAAAACCAGGTTTTGATCAACACCACCGCCCCGAACATTGAAGCCCGTTGCCCCCTCTCCTACACTCGTAACACCTGGCAATAATTGAATACTACGAATCACATCAACCTCACCAAGCAGTGCAGGTACCTTTGTGATCGTTTTCATACTCAGCTTATTGACACTCATTTCCGTGTTCGTTACATTTTTGTCTTCTGCTTCAGAGGTAACGACAATTTCAATCAACTCCGTAACGGCTTCGCCCATCTCAATGGTGATCGTTACATTTTCTTTTAGATCGATCTGCCTTTCGATGGTTTCAAATCCGAGGTAAGAATACTCGAGGTTATACGCCCCAACAGGAATAGAAATAGAATAGAATCCATACTCATTGGACGTTGAGCCAGTTTGTAATTCTTTGATAAAGACCGATGCTCCAATTAAGGTTTCTCCGCTTTGAGCATCCTTGATATAACCACTGATGGTTGCGTTTTGAGTTTGAGCAGAAACAAAACTCGGAATGGCGAGCACTATGCAAAGCAAGAGGCTCCATTTTAAGATTCTTAGATTCATATTTTTAGTTAAAGATGTAAAATTACAGGTTTCGAATATTTTAGATATTTCATTTTCTTGATAGAATAATAATCTT
>CAYXQH010000682.1:0-3653 GCA_964467425.1 uncultured Saprospiraceae bacterium | reverse complement strand
AACACCGAAAGAACGCTTAGTTTTTAGTTACCATTAATTTTGCCTTCAAAGGCTTGTTTGCCTTGGCATCGGCAGATTCAGGATAAGGATTTATGCTAATCAGTTTTACGGTATATCCCATCATTGCTTTTGATTCGCCACAAGAACCATCTTCTTTTTGACACAAGCCTTTTGCAGTCAAGGTAAGATCATTAGACGAATCATCACTTCTTAGTTTAAACGAACCTATTGCTTCTCCAGCAACAATGCAAGTCACACCTTCAGGGCATCGACTTTCCTTATTACTGACGAAAGTAATTCCCATTTCCTCTTTCACAAAGACTCCAGTTTGATTCAATTCGATCTCAAAAGTTTCTCCTAGTTTGACTTTGGTACCATCCACATCGCCACCTCCTTCATCGCATTTTTGTACGCCACTCAAAGTAAAAAGTAGTAAAACTCCATAAATTAATAATTTCATTGCATTTTGTTTTTATGAAAAATCTAAAATATTCAATTTTTTTATGATGTAATTTAGATAAAAATCTGAACATTCAAAACGAATTACTATATTTGAAAACCCTTGAAGTAAACCGAGCTTCATAGAGCATGTTTAAATTTCATACTTTGGACTGCAAAACTATCTTTTCGAACCTGAACGTCAGTTATTTTTTTCCCCGTAGCTAGGCTATGCGGAAAAAAATAAGCTTCGTCAGAACCGAAAATCTAAATTTTTCGTCTTCAAAAACGAACTTTAAACATACTCTTATTTTATTTATTAACGGATAGACAAAGCATTTTTAAATATTTTTTATTTAAGAATTTTGAATGATAAATCGAATCGCTCTTAGCTACTATCCATAGCCTTAAAAGTTGAACCTTTTATGACCGGGCATCAACCAGAACTCGTCAATTGGTTTAGTGAGACTTCTCATGAATCACATCTTCATGGGTCTGGGTTTATTGATTTAGCGTTACTGGATTTAAATGGTGTAAACACAGGAAGAAATATCATAGATGCTTTATTAAAAGACAATGCGTTGGATACGACCATTCATGCATCTAAAGAAATTGACAGCAAACTTTTCCAACTAAATCTTGATCATCAGAATGAATTAAAACACTCCGGGTTTCATACCTTAAACCTCGGGTTTCCGATTATAAAACTATTTAGTAAAAAAACAAAAAAAACGTGCTTTGCTCCATTATTCATTTGGGACATACACCTTGAAAATACAGATTATTCCAAATCCACCTGGGCAATCAAGCATAAAAAAACAGACAGCATCCGTTTAAACAATGCGCTTTATCGGCACATTAAGCAAAACTATAAAATTGACCTTTTAAAGCTTTCTCATCCGAGTATTTCCAATAAAAATTTAAATACCATTTCTCTATCGAAGATATGCTATGAATTGTCAGGTGCTCTGGGAAAAAAGGAAGACTTATTTTTAGGGAATCTACAACAAGTAGATCAAAAGTCCGGAAATAGTATTCTATGTGCTGCGGTGATCAATAATTTCTCGAGTTCATTTCAATTTTCTACTCCGAAAAAACTCTCCCCAAAAAAGACAATTGAACTACAACATCCATTCAGTACCTCTACATTAGACCCCTATCAGGAAAAAGCGTTTCAAACTATTTGGCAACAAACGGATACAAATATTTATGCTTCTCAAGGTTCTGGAAAATCGCATCTACTTCATTATACTTTAATAAACGCATTATCAAATGGGCATAAGAGCCTTGTCATTGCAGACTCTATTGACCGAATAAAAAAGATCCGAAGTGAGTTATCTGCTCATGGACTAGATCATCTCATGCTGGATATTTCTAATCCACAAAAAGACTTGCCAAAGATCGTTCAGGCACTTAGTTATAAAAGTTCGATCCCGAAAGAAGACTTTGATGAACCCTACTTTAAATACCTCATTAATTTATGCCAACGCCATAAACACAAACTAGATACTTCTTTCAAGGTGTTGGACCAACCCATATTTGACAAAACGAACTGGCCTGATATCGTTGGTGAATATCTTCGTTATAATCGAACGGAAAAGAAAGATTTGCTGGATAATCAATTACATGGCAAAGACTTCACCTTTCATCCAACAGAATATCTATCCTTAAAAGAAGCGGTTAAATATAGCGAACCTTTATATCGGAAGATCAACAATCTTCAGCATCCTTTGCACAAATTACATCCGGATATTTTTCTGGAAAAGAAGCAAGCGGAAGCAAAAGCCTTTGTTGAAAACCAACTTCATATTTTTTACAAAAAGTTTGATCAACTACATCATCGATACATTCTCAAACAACAAGACTATTCGCGTGATTTAAATAATATGCTGGATAGTTTTTATCAGGAAATACTTCTAAAAATTGAAGCGCTGAAAGATATGATTGAAGACAATCGTATGCTGTATGGGCATGAATTTGAGGATAGTGGTATTTTACAAACTGGAAAGTTAAAAGTGTATGGCGTTTTTTCTGACAAACATAAAAAGATACTAAAGGCGAGATCGGATATCAATGATCAATTAAAATCCATTTTTAAATTACTAGACAAAGAACCTACCTACCATTTTGAGGTGCCCGAGAATATTGATTCAAAATCGATTTCAAAAGTAAGTAATTATCTCAACGGATTGGAAGACCAACTTTTTCAATGGTACGAAGAATCTCCGGATCAATTGCAAGAAGAGCTTCAACGCTTGAATACAAAATCTGTCAACTCCAGCCTTGATTATGCTGAGCAGATCAACGAATTGGAGTATACGCTGGAAATGAATATCGAAGAATTGAATACTTCTGGTTTATTCCATCAAGTGTTGCAAAATAAGATGTTGACCATTCCGATGCGACAACTTTTCATTCAGGACATCATGGATCAGTTACAGGTCACGCTTAATCAATTAGACAAATTTGATTTTTTTTATGAGTGGCAACGTAATTGGTTATTGCTACCTGAGATTCATAGAAAAGTGCTAAGAGCTATCATTAAAGTCAATCCTAAAAACTGGAAAATCGCATTTCAAAGCTGGTATTTCTATCAACGATTGAAGTCAGATTATCATTTTAAAATGCCAAAAAATCAAGAAAAGCTTTTAGCATTTGAATCTGACATTCAAAAAGTTCGTGCCATTCTTCCAATACAAATCAGACAGCTATGGAAGCAGAAAGCAATAAAGAAAAAATTACATAAAGAAATTTCGAAGCTTTCTTTATTTGAATTAATAGAACAACATGTCGGGCAGATCAGCCAACAGTTTCCAATTCTCGTAGTCACGAATCCAGTAGCTGCTGAACTTTTCAATCAGCAAAACTTTAAATTTGATCTGGCTTTTCTTTTTAGTAAAAACCATTTGGATCGTAACGAAGAAACGACTTCTTTCGCTTCGGCTCACAGAAACATTCAATTTCGTCTTCCTTCTTTAGAGGAACAGATTAAGACAAAACCGATTAATCAGTTGAACAATATTCATCGAGAAACGGCACAATCACTGTTTAACTTTACGAATCAATTATTTTTCGAAAATCAACGATCTCTTCTTTTTAATTCAAAAACAAGAGGCACTTCATTTGTTGTAGAGCATGGTAATGGGCAATTCAAAAATAACACGAACACCCAGGAAGCAGAAACACTTATTGATGGTTTATTTCGACTAGCGTCT
>CAYXQH010000681.1:0-3656 GCA_964467425.1 uncultured Saprospiraceae bacterium | reverse complement strand
TAATCAATGGAATTATTATTCGTTTAAAAATGGTTTTAAAAAGTATACTACAAAGATGAGATTAAATAGGGTAGGAGGCTACTACATGATGATGTGGTATGTTGTTAAGTTATTGATTACCAGTTGTTTTCGATTGTTTTTTAGCTTTTGTTTAACCTTGTTGTTAAGGTCAAATTAAAAAAAACGCTGCATGGAGTTAGCATGCAGCGCTTTTAAATAGATTGACCTTAGTTAATATAAATCTTGGGGTTATAGAAAGGTGCTTATTTCTTTAAATATGAATTCAAAACTATCCGCGACCTTTACGTTTTCTTGTTTTCTTTTTAGCAGGCTTCTTCTTATCTTTTAAAAGTTTATTATGTTTTGCATCCTGCTTTTTGACTTCTTTCTTTTGCTTTTTTACAATTTTCTTTTGCGTTTTTTTCTGGTTCTTATCAATCTTTTTTATTTGCTTATCTGCAAATTTCTTTTCATTCTTTGCAAATTTATCTACTCGTTTTTTAGAGTTTTCATCTAACCTGTTCTGACTTTGCTTGTCCTTATAAAGCCCAGATTGTTTGTCCATTGCATTATCTCTGTTGACACGTTTAACTTTGTCTTTTACTTCAGCATGTGCTTCATTAATGACCTCCGTTTTTTGTTTGTCAAAAGGTTTTGTAGAATTTGCCATTTCCTTTTTTTGTTTTGCATCTAAGGCTTTTTTATCTCTGTCGATAAATTTTTCATTTCCTGCAGAACTTTTCTTAGCAGCGTCCATTAGTTTTTGAGTAGATTTATTCTGCGCTTTTTTTAGTTTTCCTTCTTCAATAGCATGACCTTTTGCTAATTTATCTTTCGATTTTTGAGTCTTATCATCTTGCTTCTTTACTTTAGCATCATAGGTGTCATTGACTTTTTTAATTTTATCTGCATACTTTTTTTCAATGGCATCTAGTTTGTTCATGTCAGGCACTCTGTCATAATTCGGATCAGTGCTGTTTCCATTTACAGCCTTTTTTGCTTCCTTATCTAAAGCAGCCTTTTTTTCCTTTTCGAGTTTTGCTAATTTTTTATTTTTCTCAGCGACAATCTCTCCAACCTTTTGTGCACCCTTGATATCTTTATCACCAAGTTCTTGCGTTTGTTTGTTTTTTAAATTCTGAAGTTGTTGAGCATTTTTAGCCGCATTATTTTCAATAGGCTTTGAAGAAATACCATCCTGAGCATAGGAGATTACAGACATTCCTAAAAGAAAGAATACTATGGTTGAGAATTTTATTAGATTTTTCATGTTTGATTATTTTGATTTAAATTATAAAACAAAGATGGTAGTTTTTATTTCTTTATAGAACTACATGTTGATGTGGCACGATGTTAACTAGTTGATATTCAGTTTTTTATGTCTTAAATGTAAAGAGCTTACTCAGAGATAGTTAAAAAGAAAAGCTCTGCAGATAACATTACAGAGCTTTTCATTATTGATCTTGTATTATTTTCACTGGTTCATGGTTTTCTTAAAAGGCTTAGCCTCTGCGACTTCTTTTTCTTTTCTTAGGCTTTGCTTTTCCTTTCTTTAGTTTGGTGTGTTTTTTATTTTGATCCTTTAGCTCTTTCTTTTGCTTTTTAATGGTGTCTTTCTTCGTTCCCTTTTCAAAATCCTTGTTGGATTTTTTAATATCTTTTTTAGCTTTTTCATTAATATTCTTAATGCTTTTTTCTTTATCTTTTTGAATTCCTGCGAAGTCAGGGACTTTACTTTTTTCTACATAATCTTTACGAGCTTGTGCTTTTTTATCAACTGCTTTTTGTTCCTGTTTTTGAACTTGAGTATTTCTGTCTGTTTTAATGTCATTTATTTTTTTGTCCTGCGCATTGAGTACCTCTCTAGCTTCCTTTGCTTGCTTCGCTTGTAATTCTGCCTTGTCTCTTGCAATAAATTTGTCGTTACCAGCAGAGCTTTTCTTTGCAGCGTCCATTAGTTTTTGGGTAGATTTGTTTTGCGTTTTTATTAATTTGCCTTCTTCTTTAGCATGCGATTTGGCAAGTTTATTTTTTTCCTTTTGATTGTTTTCTGCAATTTTATTCATCTTTGAATCAGAACTTTCATTGACTTTTTTCTTTTTGTCCTCATATTTCTTTTCGATTGCTTCGAGAGCTGCTCGGTTAGGAAGTACACCATAGTTTTCTTTGCCGGTAGGATCTGTAGCTAATTTGTCATTTATTTTGTTATTCTTTTTTTTCACCTTTGCTATTTCTGCTAGCCTCTGCTCTTCCAACTTATTTAGTTTTTTATCTCTTTCAGCAACGACCTTTCCTGTTTTTTGAGCAGCTTTGATATCTTTATCGCCCAATTGTTGAGTTTGCTTGTTTTTAAGTTGTTGAAGTGTTTGTGCATTTTTAGCTGCATTTTCTTCAATAGGCTTTGTAGAAATACCATCCTGCGCAAACGAAGTTGCCACTAAAGAAAAGAGTAGTATAGATACAGTTGCGAATTTCATTAGATTTTTCATGATTGTCTTTTTTGGATTATTTTAAAACAAAGATGATCCTTTTTGTAGCTCGTAGATACTACATGTTGATGTGGCTATAAGGTAAAAGGTTGATTGTTAGCGACTTAGGAGAGAAGGTTTAAATTATTTTTAACATTTATTCATTTAGCGTTTAATAAATAAAGCCCTCTATTCTAGAATAGAAGGCTTTAATCAAAGTATCGAAGTTTATTTGAATAAAATAAAATACCTATTGGGTGATGATGATTTTTTGGTGGGCTCTTGCCACCGTACTATTCATCTCAATAATATACATCCCGTCATTTAATAAGCTTTTAGGGACTTGAATATTTATGTTTTGTTCTCCTCCAGGATGATGTTCTTTTTGAGTTTGATAAATCATTTTGCCAGTAACATCATAAAACGCTAGTCTATATTCAGTAGATTCTTTTAGATTAAAACTTAATTGAAATTCACCATTGTTTGGATTTGGGTTTACACTAAATTTTTCGAAAAGAGAAACGTTCTCATTAGAGGAAATAATAGCATTGTCTAAGTTTTCAAAATAACTGTCTTCACGTTCAACAGAAGTGTAACTGGAATTATCATTGTATATGTTTCGAATTTCATTATGATCAAGTGCAATGGAAGCTTCTCCTGGAAACCAGGCATCTGTACCTAAATAGGATAAAGACAAAGTAGAGTCCATAGATTGGTTAGTTACAAAATATCCAGGAGGTGTCGAAGCTCTGATGATTAACTCTACATCATCGTTTGGACCCAAGCCACCGTTAATGACTTCTGCGACAAAACCTGTCCAATCTCCATTCGTCGGAAAATTAGCATTCCACGAATCATTCACTGGAGCAGTACTTTCCCATGGTTCGAAATTAGGGTAAGGTATATTGGTTCCTGTTTGTACAAAGGCAACATATTCTAAATGAGTGAAAAAATCTGTGATGCTTCCAAGTGCACAGCTGCAAAATACATTAGGCTCTTCTTCCATAAATTTCAAATTGCCTAAAACAATAGCTATCTCTGTCATTTCAGTATTGAAACTAGTTTCTACCGTGATTATAGTTTCGGGATCAACGCAGGTTTTTCCTTGTTGTGGAATTGCAATAAGTGAAAAAATGAAAAGGGCAGCCGTCAATAAATAATTCGGCCGAAGGGTCGATTTAATTTTCA
>CAYXQH010000680.1:0-3665 GCA_964467425.1 uncultured Saprospiraceae bacterium | reverse complement strand
GGCTCTTTTTTGATTTGGGTAGACGAGTATAGTCCTCCTCGAAGGTTTTAACAAAATACTAACCAAATTCCTTGTGACAAATCCTTAACTTTAAGAGTCTTAAAAGTGATTATTAAAAAATCTAGCAATGAAAAAAATACTACTTTCAGCAATCATTCTTCTGTCTAGTTTCCAATTAGTGACCGCTCAAAATCCAATGGAGGACATGGTCAAGGAAATGGAAGTTCTGCAAAAGGAGATGCTTAAACAAATGGAGCAACTGAACCTAAATGGAGATGGATTCCAGTTTTTTCTGGATACGATTATTACGCAGAATTTTGGCGATTTAGATATAGATATCAATGAAAATTATCTAAATCAGTTAGATCCGGCATTATTTGACGATATGTTTAAAGAAATGCAGAAGCAACTTTCTCAGATCGATGAGGATGATTGGGCGCAATTAGAACAAATGCTAAAAGGCTTAGAAGGAATACTCCCAATGGGTCCAGTAACGCCAAATGATCGTAATACGCCAAAAGGTGCTACGCCAGAAAAGGATAAACCTGCTAAAAAAGGCGAGAAAAAGCGAAAAACCTATAAAATGTAAATACTACTCAGAAAAGCTAAAAATGCCCTTATTTGCTCGCAAATGAGGGCATTTTTTATGGCATAAAGATTGATTTTTTTTATAATGTTAAAAAAGTACTGCATTTCTGCATCATAGTCTGCGGAATTGCTATTTTTGTCTTATCACACGAACATTTCTTATAAAAACCTGTTTAATAGATACACCGAAAGGTTAACCCTTTTAAATTAAATCAACCAGACAATGAGTGTTCTAGATTGCGCCCGAGTAGTTATTTACAGAATTAATCAAAAAGGCCTGGAAATTTTCCTGGTAAAAGGTAATGGAGAAAATGCTAAAGATTGGCAGATTCCTCAAGGACAGATTAAATCGCGTACTGCCTCTAATTTAGCTTCAGAGGAACGTATGATTCAGCTTGAACCCATTCAAGAAGGGGATGAGCTTTTTGAAGGTTTAGCAATCGAATGCGACTGGCATGAAATCCCTTCAGTCAGAGCAATGATCAAACAAGACGTTCGTATCGTTAAAGATCAGATCAAACAACGGATTCCAGAATTAGAACAAGGTACTTTCTTCGCAGTAAAAGAGGCGTTCAAAAAAGTTATGCCGCATGAGTATGCTATGTTGAAAGAGTTGAAAGAAGTCGTTTCTGATCGTAACCAGGCGAAATATATTTAGAGTATCTTAATATTCGCTCATACATCAACTTTTATTTATGAATTTTTTAAAAAAGGCAAAAAGCATGTCCATGCTCTTGCTAATCTCCCTGTTTTTTATTGCTTGTAATTCTGGAGAAAGCCCTTACCATAAAAAAAGTATTCCTGCGAAAATGCAATTTAAAATTGGCTTAGAAAACTGTAAAGCTGACCTGGCTGATCCTATTCAGGAAATGACAACTCAGTTGATTTCAAAATTTGAAAATGACGGGATCTATTTTCAAAACTTTGAACAAGATACTGAAAAACAAGAGTTGACCTTGAATATTATCGGGTATATGGATGATGAAAGTAAGACGATAGAAGATATTCGAAAAGCACTTTCCCAAAACGTTGATCTAAAATTTATTACGGCATCGAGGATTTCGGATTCAATGCTTAATCCGATTTTAGATTCAATCATTATTGGAGAAAATTTAACGTCCTTAATATATCTTGATCCTGCCTATTTAGGTTATTCTGGGAGTTCGCCCACTCTAGCTTATTTTAATAAAAACGATTTAAATCAAGTTAAAGCTGCAATTGAAAAGAGAGCTGCTGGATCACCTTATAATTTTTATTTTGGAGAATTAAAAAAGTCTTTCAGTAATAATAGTGAATTCGATATGGCACTATATGCTTCAAAAAAAAGGGATACAAATATTCTTACACAGGAATCCATAATGCGATCCCGAGCCGCTCCAAGTCAAACGAATGGGATGATTGAAATTTATGTAGAGTTTGATGAAGAAGGGGCTAAGCAATGGGCAACCATGACCACAAACTGTGCAAATGATAATCAACGAGCTATTCTTATTACTTTAAATGGCGAAGTGCTTTCGGCACCCATGGTAAATGGTCCTATTTTAGGAGGGCGTAGTTCTATTTCTGGTAATTTCTCTCTGGAAGAAGCAACGTCCATTTCTGACTTGCTCAATAATGGTAAAAAAGTTTGCGATGTAAAAATCCTCGAAGAAAGAATGCTTAACTAGAAGTAGATTTAAAGACTACCTGTTTTTATTTATTTCCTAAATCAAACAACTTGCTATTGCAAAAAGCAATATAGTTTTTCGTTTCTAATTTTGCCCGGGTTAGTTTGATAAGTGCTTCTTTCTCTTCAGCCTTCTCTGCCTTCAGCTTTTTGATTTTTCTTTTTAGATCTTCCGATAAAAATTCAAAGGCTTTGATGCTTGTTGATACTCCTTTTTCCAAATCTTCAGTGCTACCTGAATTTAGGTTTTTAATTGCTGTTTTAAAATGAAGAACAGTACGATCCAAACCCAGATTAAGTGCGTATAAATTATTGCTCTGACTAACATAGTCAAGAAAGGGGAGGGGATCATAAAAAGCAGGATCTGTTTGGTGAATTTTTTCAGTTTCAATATTATTGATAATAATATCCAAAAAACTATGTGTATTATTATAATGTTCATGAAGGCTTGGATCAATCCGGTCTAATTCAATTTCATGCAAAGCAGTAAGCTGTTTTTTACATAAAACTAAAACACGCTCTATCTCCTTTTCCTTTGGAATGATCAATACCGTATCTAAAAATAAACGCTTTTCAAGAAAAGCCCTAAGCAAAGGTTCTTGATCGATGGTTTGTTGAAAGTTTTGATATAAATGCTGGAAATCACTATCCTGAGAAGGGCTGCAAGAGAAAGTGACGAGGCTTATGATCAAGAAGGTCAAAAAAATGCGCATAAATAGAAGCTTAAATATTTCCAAGATACAAAAATCCTTCACTTGCCAGTTCAATTCTGAATTCTTCATTATTAAATTATTAAATCTAAATTACCAACCTTACCTTTATGGAAATTAAATCTATTCGAAATGATATTAGAAAATATTGCAGTAGGAAGTACGGATTATACGTTCGAAAACCAGACAAGTTTTTATCGAGGTAAAGTACGTGATGTTTACACGGTAAAAGATGAATTGGTTATGGTCGCTTCTGATCGGATTTCTGCTTTTGATCATATTTTGCCGAGACCGATTCCATACAAAGGCCAGGTACTAAATCAAATTGCTGCTCATTTCTTAAATGCGACGAGAGATATTGCGCCTAATTGGTTGCTTTCAACACCGGATCCAAATGTTGCGGTTGGTGTGGCTTGCGAGCCCTTTCGAATAGAAATGGTAATCAGAGGATATATGGCTGGTCATGCCTGGAGAACCTATAAGTCTGGAAAGCGGATGCTTTGTGGTGTTCCACTTCCTGAAAAAATGAAAGAGAATGATCCTTTTCCACAACCGATTATTACGCCGGCTACAAAAGCTGAAGAAGGACATGATGAAGATATTTCCAGAGCAGAGATTCTTGCTCAGGGAATAGTGAGTGAAGAAGATTATATTTTATTAGAAAAATATACTCGAGGTTTATTTCAAAGAGGTTCTCAAAT
>CAYXQH010000679.1:0-3681 GCA_964467425.1 uncultured Saprospiraceae bacterium | reverse complement strand
GTGTATGAAGTAAAAGATGGGGATTATTTAAGAGCTCTATTGAAAGCGATGCAGAGCAAAGATTCAGAAGCGGTAAAAGCTTTTGTTGAAAAAGTAGAAGATATCAATGCCTACGATGTTTTTTATAATTCTACGCCATTGATGATGGCAATTCATTTAGCAAATAATAAACTGGCAAAATTTCTAATCGAACAAGGAGCTGATTCGACAGCTTTTATTCCAAAGCTAAAACACTCGCCGTTTACAAAAGCAGTTTCTAGCAGTATGTATGAACTAGTAGAATTTATGGTTGGAAAAAATGCGGAAACGATCAAAGAACATATCAATAATCCGGAGCAGCTATTGAGTCCTCAATTTCTTTCCTATAAAGATGCTCGCATGTTGAATATTTTATTGAGTGCAGGAGGCAATCCACATTTTGGTGGAAAAGAAGCTTCATCACCTATCGTAAAAGCAATTGCAAAAGCAGGTATTGGAATTCTACCAGTATTAGTAAAAAACAAAGTAGACATTAATACTAAAGTAGAGGGTAAGTCTTTACTAGAATGGGCTATTACATATAATCGAACCGATTGGGTGACAGGACTCCTGGCTGAAGGTGCAAGCCCGGCAGATAAAAATGATGCGAATCAAAATGCCTTGGAATTTGCTGAATCTTTGGATGACCGCACTGCGATTGTTGCTATTTTAAAAGAAGAAATGAACTAATGCCGATTATTGGATATGATGCCGAAAAAGAGGAAGTGCCTAATGATCAAAAGATCAAAAACTGTTTCACACTTTCTATAGTAATGCTTATTGCTATGCCCTTACTTGGGGTGATACTGTGGTTGAGTATAAAGTCAGTGGTGGGTGCTGGGCATTTGACTGAAGAAAGTGGAAAGCAGCTGACCAGTGGCTATCTCATCATGGCTATCTTTCTGACCGTTTCAATTATTTTTACCTTGATGTATTTGCGTCGTAAATTAAAAAAGGAAGCGATACAGAGTGAAGAGAAAAATAAGACCGTTTAAGCTTCGAAATTAATTTCAATTTGCCTTCTGGAATCTTTTGGATTGAGTATAAAAAGTATTATCATTATTCTTGATAATCGCATGTACCTTTACGGTTAGAGTAAACGTGCTATTGGCAAACTATTATTATTGTAAATATCGTATGTCTAATCCTGATGTTGTCATTATAGGAGGGGGAATAGGAGGTCTGACAGCTGGAGCAGCCCTTTCAAAGTTTGGTAAAAAAGTGCTTCTTCTAGAGCAGCATTACATCCCTGGTGGCTGTGCAACTACTTTCAAAAGAAAAGATTTTGTAATGGAAGTAGGTCTCCATGAAATGGATGGCCTGGATAAAGAAGATGATAAAAATAAAATTTTCGAGTTTCTGGGAGTCTATAAGAATGTTGAATTTTTAGAAGTTCCGGAATTATATCTTTATAAAAAGGATGACTTTGAATTTGTAGTACCGCATGGTCTTGAGGAAGCCATAAAAGTATTCTCTGAAAAATTTCCTGAAGAGAAAAAGGGGATTGTTCGGTTTTTTCGAAAAATAGATGGCGTTCGAAAAGAGATGGGGAAATACCCTCGAGATGGTTGGAAGAAAAAATTGCTAAGTCCTTTTTTTAGGTTTTTGTATCCTCATATCTATTCTGTACGAAAAATTTCCTTAACCAAGTTTTTGAATAAGTGTTTTAAAAATGAAGAATTGAAGTTGATTCTTCAAGCAAACATCGTGTATTATCATGATGACCCGGATACGATGTCAATGATTTACTTCTCCGCAGCTCAGGCGGGTTATTTTAAAGGTGGAGGACATTTTATAAAAGGTGGTTCGCAAAAGCTTTCTAATTACCTCGCAAAATTAATTGATCTTAGAGGAGGTGTTGTTATGTTAGGTAGCAAGGTCAATAAAATTCTAATTGAAAATGGAAAAGCAGTTGGTGTAGAATATCAAGATGCTTTTAACAGTGCAATTCCTCCGCGTAAAGTTAGGGCAAATGTGGTTATAGCGAATTCTTCCATCCCGACGATCGCTTCACTTCTACCTGGTCCTGAACAGGCTCTTTTTAATAAAAAGTATAAAAATCTGGAAAAGGCATGCTCACTTTTAAGTGTGTACATTGGATTTAAACGAAACCTTAAAGACTTAGGGAATAAGCATTATTCTACGTATGTTTTTGATAAATCTATCAAGCATTTGGATGATGTAAAGCCTAATAATACAGGTAGCTTTGATAAAAGAGTTTTTGTTTTTGTTGACTATGGGCAAATAGATTCTGGCTTAGCTCCAGAGGGTAAAAGCTTTGGGGTTATCTGTACGGCAGATTATCTTTCTGATTGGGAAGACTTGGATACAGAAACCTATGCTGCAAAGAAAAAAGAAGTGGCAAAGATTTTAATTGATCGACTGGAAGAGGTTATTCCAGGTATGAAAGAAGAGATTGAATATTATGAAGTTGGCACCTCGAAGACGATTCAGCGATATACCTTAAATAGTGGAGGAACACCTTATGGTTATGCGCAGACTGTTTCTCAAGCTGGTGGAAATCGCGTTTCGAATATCTCACCAATAGAAAATTTATTTTTTGCTTCTGCCTGGACTTTTCCGGGAGGAGGTTTTACTGGTGCGACTATCAGTGGTTGGTTATGTGCTGTAAATGTTATTCGTAAAAGAAACTATAAAGCTAAATCCGATTTTTCATTAAAGGATTATGCGGATGCTAGAAGTGTTCAATTAATCGAAAGAAATTTAATAGCAAAGGATACGATAGAGTTAGTTTTTCAAAAACCTCCTAACTTTGTTTATGAAGTTGGACAATATGCGATTCTCTCTCTTGATCGTCCTAAGAAGAAAGAACTAGACATGGCTCTTAGACCATTGTCCATCGCCTCTCATCCTGACGAAGATGTTTTGAGATTTGGAATGAGAAAGAGTGAGAGTAGTTTTAAAGTGAGTTGTGAGCTTATGAAGGTTGGACAAACGGCAACCGTCTTTGGACCGATTGGAGATTTCTTGTTACCTAAAGAGGAAAAACCGATCGTGTTTATTATAGGAGGAATAGGAATCACGCCAGTGTTACCAATGCTCAAAGAACTTGAAAGAAGAAAATTTGAAGCTCCGGTTTTTCTTTTTTATACAAACAAGAATAAAGATGCTGCAGCTTACCTGAATGATTTAGAACAAATTAATTTATCCTCTTACTCCCTTATTTCTATTTATACTGAAATAGATAAACGCTTGGATGAACAGCTGCTTCGCGAAAAAATTGGAGCATTTTCTGACTATGATTTTTACATAGTTGGAACAAGTGGATTTGCAAAAGCGATGAAAGATATTTTACTACAAAATAAGGTTAACCTTTCCAATATATTCATGGATGATTTTGGCTAAGTTTTGTTTACGATTTTGTTTTCAATAATTTGAACACCTACTTAATATCATCTTTCCTAATTAAGTATTTCATATTTATCTCTCCTGTTTTTTACTTCAATCATTAAGCTTAATGTTGGGCTCTTTTTTATGTCTCTTGGTCAATAAGGCTAGTAATTCTCCAAATTAGCAAGTTTTAGTGCTTAAAATTCTGCTATGGAGTGTTATTGCAGTTTTTTATTCTGAATAAAGGTGTTTGTGTGGTTTTTTTTAAAGTTTTTAAGCGTTTTATAAGAATGTTTATTTGTTTAAACGAGT
>CAYXQH010000678.1:0-3683 GCA_964467425.1 uncultured Saprospiraceae bacterium | reverse complement strand
GGCTTCTTTTGGCGCAAAATTAAAGCTTTTACTACCTGAAAAATGTTCTGGAATCTAGAGTTCTATATCCGGCCGAGCTTTTTTAAAATTAGATTTCCCTTCTTCGCTGACTTTCGTTTGCCATAGATAAACTCTTTTTAAAGAAGCAATCTTTTCGAGGGATTTTAAGCCTTCATCTGTTATGGGATTATTATAAAGATTGAGTGATTCCAGGTTTTTTAAATCAAGCAAATAATCTAAAGCCGCATCCGTGATGTTGTTATTCTGTAAACGCAAACGAGAGAGGTTTGTGAACGTTCCAAATGATTTTAATTGTTCATCATTCAATTCACAATTACTCAAGTCTAACCAGGTGATATGTTCACTTACATTATTCAAACTTTTAAATTGCTCCATAGAAATAGGCCCTTTTTCTAAAGGAGATACGTCTAATAGAAAATTATTTTCGCCGAGATAATCCGCTTTCCACTTGTTTGTTTTTAATACTTCCAAAAGGGTATCAGAAAGCGCAGGCACTTCAATCGTTTCGACAAAAGCTTTTGGTTTGGTATCAATGCCATAAACTTCCAGCAAGAGTTCTTTGGTTTGATCAGGTAATTCAAGACTGGTTAAAGCCGCTTTTGGTTTTGCTCCTTGACTAAGCCACCATTTTAAAACATGAACCTCTGCGAAAGACATAGGTTCACCCTTAGTCGGCATAAATTTTTTACTCACTTGTGGCAAAGTGACTCGCTTAAATAATTCACTGGACCAGACATCGCTATCAATAACTGGGCCACCTGCTCCGCCTTTTTTTAAACCTTCCCAACTAGAAAGGTTTAGTTTTCCGTTTTGAGTTTGATCATTATGACAGGAGTAACATTTTTGTTCGAGAACAGGTTGAATAAGATGTTGGTAAACAATAATTGAATCCGGTTGAGCTGGTATTTCTAAAGTATTATTTTGCTGATTTCCTTTTAATGGTTTTAATAAATAATCAGCACCGTGTGTAAGATTTCCACCCTGATGCCCTGCAAAAAATAGTAAGGCAGTAGTTGCCAAAAATAAAATATTACCAAAAGCTCGTTTATGATTTCCAAGATTACCCTTTGACCAAAACCAGGTAATCGTAGCTAAAACAGCAACACCGATCCCTAGCCATTTGTGCCAAAATAAAGCGTTTTCATCATAGCCTCCTTCATCAGAAAGCAGCCAGCCAAAGAGTGCAGCAATAATAGCGCTAATCATCCCCAGAAAAAGGGTAAGCGGTAAAGCCTTTTTTAAAAAATCAAATCTTGTCTTGTTGGATAAAAAGAAAAACACAGCGCCAAGCAATAAGAAACCGATTGGTAAATGCACGACAAGCGGATGAAGCCGTCCAATAAAATTCGTGATGTTGATGTCTAAGAGCATTTATAGTGTCAGTCTTTGTTCGGTGATTATACTCTTTCCAATTTTACCGGATAGGTAGCTTTTGCATTCCATTGACAGACGTAGATGTTTTTATCGCCATCAATACAGACATCATGGCAATGATAGAAAACCGGAGATTCCTGTACCATAGGCTGTAAGACGCCTTTTTTATATTTAGGTTTTGTCCCCCCTGGATTCGAAACAACTTTATTGTTTTTGTCGAGGATCGTTACAAAACCAGAATTTGGATTTATACTACCCGCATGTGTCTTTCCAGCATTATTCGGATCAAACTTAACTTCAGAAGACCAGCAAACACCAGAATAAAGATTTTCGCCATCAATCACAGGGCGGCAGACATAAGCGCCAGGCAATTCGATGGTCTCCAAATATTTTCCGTCAAGTGTAAATCGTTTAAAACAATTATGTGCTCTGGAGGTAATCATCAAGGTTGGATTATTCGAATCTCGATAATCGATCGTGACACCATGTGCAGTCCGAAATTGATCTTCCGCATCTCCTTTTCCTCCAAACTTTCGGATGAATTCTCCTTTTTGATTGAATTGTAAAATATAACAAGAGCCATAACCATCCGCAATATAAATATCACCATTTGGGCCAATAGCTGTTTCTGTTGGATTCCAATTTTGATCTTCTGTGTACGCGCCGAACGTGGAAGGGTGATCGATCTTCATGAGTTCTCTTCCGTCGAGCGTTGCTTTGACGACACTTCCTGCCCCTTCAATCGTTCCGTTCCTTGAATTGTCTGTAATAAAAAGAAACTCTTCGCCACCGGCATCCCACAGTGTCAGCCCATGCCCTTGTGTATAACGAATCCCCCAGAAGTCTAAAAGCTTTCCGGATTTATCATAAATCAAGATGTTGTTTTTCGTATGATCACCAACCATCAATAAACGACCTTTTGAATCCATTACCATTTCATGGCAGTTTTTGACAGGATGCTGGTTGGGATCTAGGTTCCCCCAGTTTTTATGGACTCGATATTTGAAATCACCATGTCCGATAATTCCATCTTCTTTATTTATGGATTTGCCGGCACTACAGGAAGGTAAAAAGGTAATACCTGCAGCTACGGTAGCGGAGGTTTTTACAAAATGACGTCGGGAACTTATCTTTTTTCGCATACTTCTTTTTTAAAAATAAAAAATTTCATGAGGGAAACTTAACCAAGATAGTTAATCTCTGTATTTTACCACAACGTTTAAATTAATAAATTAGATCAGGGCGTCCCTTTTTTATTTCTTCGGAGACTTAAAATAGCAGAATATGATTTATAAATGTATGCCTTTACTTTTTATACTATTGTTTTTTTCTTGTACTAATCCGTCTTCAGATCCGGATACTGCAATTTGGGAAAAAGTTACATCTTCTGATGGCTCTGTACCTGTGGAAAGACATGAAGCAGCTTTTGTAGGAGTTGGGGATAAATTTTATTTACTCGGTGGAAGAGACATTCGTCCAGTAAGTATTTTTGATACAAAAACAAAAACCTGGACAAAAGGCACTCCTCCTCCTTTGGAGATTCATCATTTTCAACCGATTGTTTATAATGATCGAATTTGTTTGATGGGGGCAATGACCGGACCTTATCCAACAGAAAAGCCAGTACCCAATATTATGATTTACGATACGCAAAAAGATACCTGGGTAGCTGGTGCTGAAATTCCGGTAGACAGAAGACGGGGTGGCGCCGGAGCTGTCGTTTATAATGGAAAATTTTATATGGTTTGTGGCATTCGAAATGGACATATTGGAGATCATAAAAACTGGCTGGATTGTTATGATCCACAAACAGGCGCCTGGACAAAGCTTCCTGATGCACCGAGACCGAGAGATCATTTTCAGGCAGTCGTAGCAGATGATAAATTATATGTGTTGGCAGGTCGAATGACAAAGTCAGAGGATAATCCTTTTAAAAATACGATAGGAGAAGTAGATGTGTTTGATTTTAAAACACAAAAATGGTCGACGCTCGAAAATCATCTTCCAACGCTTCGGGCGGGTAATGCAGCTTTGCTTTACAAAGAAGAAATACTGGTGATTGGTGGAGAATCTTTTACTCAGGAGAAAGCACATAATGAGGTGGAAGCTCTACATATTGAAAAAGAAGTTTGGCGTAGTTTGAGTCCAATGTTGGAGGGAAGACATGGCACAAGCGCGGTGCTTTATAAAAATGGAATTTATCTGGCTTCTGGATGTGGTAATCGCGGCGGGAATCCGGAATTGACGACTATGGAGTGTTTACATTATTAAAATAGGGATAATGAAAA
>CAYXQH010000677.1:0-3687 GCA_964467425.1 uncultured Saprospiraceae bacterium | reverse complement strand
ATATTATCTTTATGCTTGTTTTATCTTAAAATTTCTATATTTTTGAAAAATTTTTTTATTAATAAAAACATATTTGTAATGAATACAACTTTTACAAAAACTCTATTTTTAGGGCTTATTACTATGTTTTCTTTGAACATAGTAAGTGCTCAAACAGCATTTTGGGAGGAAGATTTCTCCACTACCTCTGGACTTCCAACAGGTTGGGTATCATCTGATGCTATGGGTGCAGAC
The DNA here is from genome assembly GCA_964467425.1 of uncultured Saprospiraceae bacterium. Classification (GTDB taxonomy): domain Bacteria; phylum Bacteroidota; class Bacteroidia; order Chitinophagales; family Saprospiraceae; genus JAHDHW01. Next base: position 3,453 of record CAYXQH010000677.1, on the reverse strand, counting down.
CCATCTGCGGGATGGATATGGTGTAACGATCCAAGTGCAACCAATCCATGTATTATTAACTGGACTACCTATTCTAATCAACATGATGGCGTATTTAGTTCCGCAACTGGTGCTAACGGTTTCGTTCTTTTTGATTCTGATGGTGCTGGGCCAATAAACCACAACGTTCAGCTTACCACTGATAACATTAACTGTTCTGCTCAGCCTGTAGTATGGGCAAAGTTTGAATCATTGCTTGGTGTTTTTGGAATGGCAACAACAGACAATGCGGTCCTACAGGTTAGTAATGATGGAGGTAACAACTGGACTACTTTTAATTTATGGGATATTGCTCCTGGTAATCAAGGAAACGAGCCGGGAAGTATCCGATGGACGGTTAACCCTAGTTATTCTATAGTTGATATCAGCTCAGTTGCTGGTAGTTCAGCAACTGTTTCTCTAAGATGGGCTTGGGCTGGTAACTATGAGTACTATTGGTTGCTAGATGATGTAGCATTGTATGATGCTGATCCTACAACTATTTTCATTCCAGCGAATGATATTCGAATGACTGACTTTTTCGCTCCTGCACGAAATGCCTTCACACCTGCTTCTCAGGTAGAGCAGTTTGGCTTTTTAGCTGATATCGAAAATAATGGTTCAAGCACACAGACTGGAGTTAATCTTAATGTAACTATCGTAGATGATGCGAATAGTGCTGTCGTTTATACGGAAGATCTTATGTACCCGGATTTAGCTCCTCAATCTGATTTTCAGAATGAGCCATTTGCTGGTGGAGGTTTTACTCCAGAAGCAACGCCAGGTAAAACATATACTGGTACTTATACCCTTACTTCTGATTCTTCATCAGTAGATGTAAACCCTATGGACAACTCTCGTTCATTTAATTTCTTTGTGAGTGATACTCTTTTCTCTAAAGATAATGGCGCTACCCGAACGGTAACTCCGGCTGCGGATAACTGGATGGATGGTGAAGCTCATAGTTGGTCTTACGGTTGTAACTACCATGTAGTGAGTGGAACAGATTTATCAGGTAACCAATTGCATGCAAGATATGGAACGTTTATGATTGGAAATGCAGGTGATCTTGGTGGTACGATCTTAACATTGAAATTATACAAATGGAATGAGGATCTTAATAATAATCAAGATGCTGAAACGGATCCGGTTGATAATGAGGTAACTGTTCTTGCCCAAACCTTTTATGAAGTCACTGGCTTCGAAGCAGATACCGATTTAATCACGCTTCCGCTTTTTCCTGATGGAGCTAATGTTGGTCCTATTCCTTTAGAAGATGATTCTGATTATATTCTTATGATTGAGTATGAAACATCATCTACCACTGTAGATTTCACTGCTCTTGCAAGTGAGGAGTTTGATTATGGTGCTCATGATTTGAGAACAGATTCTCTTGGTATGTCTAGAAGAACAGAAATGATTGCTTTAGGAAACTCCCTAGCAGATCTTCCAATCACATCAGCTGGATTTGGATTAACGCCAATCGTTCGTTTAAGTATTGGAGAGGCTTTATTGCCACCAAATGCTGTTGAAGACATCCTTTCGGATGATAACAAAATGACCGTTGCTCCTAACCCTGCTTCTTCTCAGATTGCTTTAAATCTTGATTTGGTAGAAACACATAATGATGCGATTGTTCGAATTATTGATATCACCGGACAAGTAGTTCAAGAGCATTTCTATAATAATGTTCAGAACGAAACCTTTGATTATAATGTTAGCCAATTTGCTGCTGGTTCTTACTATATCCACTTCATCTCTGAAGGAGGAAGTAAGGCAGTGCCTTTTGTCGTGACGAAATAGTTTAGACTTTTGTTTTAAACGAAAAAAAATCCCTGATTGATGATCAATCAGGGATTTTTTTTTGACACAGAGTTTCACGGATTCCTTATTAATCCATAGTTCTGAGATTTAACCAAAAATATTAGTTTTCCAACTTTTTGATTTGCTCCAGAAGGATTTTAATCTTCTCTTCTCCGTCTGCTTTTTTAGCTTTTTCCTTTTCGACTACTGCCGCTGGTGCATTATTTACAAAGCGTTCGTTGCCGAGCTTTTTAGAAATCCCAACTAAGAATCCTTCCAGGCGTTTTACTTCTTCTTGCATCTTCGCTTTTTCAGCTTCAACATCTACTTCTATATTTGCCTCCACGAAATAGTTTTCCGTTCCGCTTAGAAATGAAATACTATTCGCAACTTCTTCGCTCGTAAAATTGAAAGAAGAAAGGTTGGCCATTTTTTTAACAATCGCTTCCAATCCTTCTGTAGCGTATAAGGCTTTAGAACGGTCACTAGCTTCGATAAATAATGGCAGGGCGTCATTCTTGCTTATGCCATGTTTTGCTCTTACGCTATGAACTTTTGAAATCGCATCTCTGATTTTTTCAAAGCGATCCAACAAATCCTGATCAAACGAATCTGCTTTTGGATAAGCACTGATTACACAATCATCCCCTGCTGCCCGATCCTTTAATTGATGCCAAACCTCTTCCGTAATAAATGGCATGAATGGATGAAGAATCGTCATTAGCTTTTCATAATAGAAAAGCGTTTTTTCTAAAGTTGGACGATCTATTGGTTCTCCATACGGCGGCTTGATGGCTTCCATATAAAAGGAGAAGAAATCATTCCACATAAAATTATATAAGGTCATCAAAGCATCCGATAGTCGATACGTTTTAAACTTATCTTCTAATTCTGCTAAGGTATGATTCATCTTATTATCCAGCCATTCAATAGATGTTGCATTGATGATCGCAGTTTCTTCATTGATTGGTTCTTCAACGATTTTCCAGCTATTGATCAGCTTTAATCCGTTCCAGATTTTATTACAAAACTTAGAACCCTGATCACAGAGCGCACTTTCGTTGAGAACCGCATTGCTATCTTTATCGAATGGCGCATCAAAAACAATATCATTTCCTGCTGCTGCACTACTCAACATTCCAAAACGAACGCCATCTGCTCCATAGTTTTCAATCAATGCTAAAGCATCAGGAGAATTCCCCAAAGACTTACTCATCTTCCGACGTTTATTATCTCTTACCATTCCAGTAAAATAAACATCATGGAAGGGTTGAATACCTTTAGTTTTAGCCAACTCCTCTCCTAGCAAGTCCGCAGACCATTCGTAACCAGACATAATCATCCGAGCTACCCAAAAGAACATAATGTCCCAACCGGTTACTAAAACATTGGTTGGATAATAGTATTTCAATTCCTCTGGATTTTCGAAACCATCAAAAACCGACATCGGCCAAAGCCAGGAAGAAAACCAGGTATCGACAACGTCTTCATCCTGTGTCAGTTCATCCATACTAAGGTTTGGATTACCAGTTTTGGCTCTGGCTTGCTCCAGCGCTTCCTCTGCCGTTTCGGCAACAAAGCTATCTTCACCCAAATACCAGGCAGGAATACGTTGCCCCCACCAGAGTTGTC
>CAYXQH010000676.1:0-3688 GCA_964467425.1 uncultured Saprospiraceae bacterium | reverse complement strand
AAAACAATACCATCACAATTTTGGACAGAAATTATATTTAATATGTTAGATAATCCTGTTATTACAAAAAGTATCGAACAAAGTGAAGGTACAGATAACAAATACCTTAAGGAGGTATTAAAGGACTATTGGATGTGTTGTATTAGTAGAGAAACCAGCCTTTTGGGAAGAAAGGAAGTTTTAACTGGAAAAGCAAAATTTGGGATACTTGGAGATGGTAAAGAAGTGCCGCAGGTTGCGATGGCTCGGGCTTTTAAAAAAGGCGATTGGCGATCGGGATATTATCGAGATCAAACCTTTATGTTTGCCATGGGCTTATGCTCAGTAGAAGACTTCTTTGCTCAACTATATGCAGATAGTGAAAATGATCCTTTTTCTGGAGGACGACAAATGAATAGTCACCCTGCAACAGCTATGGTTGATGAAAATGGAGATTGGATTGATCATGTAAATGCTTATAATATTTCTTCAGATATTTCTTCCACCGGTGGTCAAATGGGACGTGCCCTTGGTCTTGCTTTGGCTTCTAAAAAATATAGAGAAAGCGAAGTCCTAAGAGATTCTACAACCTTTTCTTCAAATGGTAATGAAGTTTGTTTTTGTACAATTGGTGATGCTAGTACTTCAGAAGGCGTTTTTTGGGAAACCATGAACGCTGCCGGAGTTATGAAAGTGCCATTAGCGGTGTCTGTTTGGGATGATGGATATGGAATTTCTGTTCCTAAAAAATATCAAACTACAAAAGGTAGTATCTCCGAATTATTAGAAGGTTTTAGATTGAACGAGGAAGGAGAGGGGATCGATATCTATAAGCTCAAAGGATGGGATTATCCTGCACTTTGTGAAGCCTATGAAAAAGGCATTGAGAAAATTCGGAAAACACATATACCGGCAATTTTCCATATTGAAGAACTGACCCAACCACAAGGACATTCCACTTCTGGTTCGCACGAGCGATACAAAGATAAAGAAAGGTTAGAATGGGAAAAAGAGAATGACTGTAACAAACGCATGCGACAGTGGATTATTGATTCAGGATTAGCAACTGAAAAAATAGTAGATGAAATTGCTGCAGAAGCTAAAGAGTTTGTAAAAAAAGCAAAACAAAGAGCTTGGGAAAACTATATGGCACCTGTCCGTTTAGAGCGTGAAAGATTGCAAGAGATTTATAGTCGAATCCTGGAACAAGCTACGGCTAATGAAAACCCTTCTCAGGTTAATGATGCCTTAAACAAAATGATAGATCCTCATTTTGGGGAAGTCTTGCAAAATGCAAGAAGAATGTTGTTTTTCACAACTCATGATAAAAATGCAGCTGTTGAAGATTTGAAAAAATGGGTGCTGGAGGCGAAAGCGAAAGGACATCAACGGTATCATACAAATCTATATAGTTCATCTTCAAAAGCAGCTCTTAATATACCGGTTGTTGCTCCTGAATACACAGAAAATTCTAAACTGGTAAGTGGTTATCAGGTGTTGAATGCTTACTTTGATAAAATACTGGAAACTCGTTCCGACTTTTTTGCTTTCGGTGAAGATGTTGGATATATCGGAGATGTTAATCAGGGGTTTGCAGGGATGCAAAAAAAATATGGCCGCGAACGCGTTTTTGATACAGGGATTCGGGAAAGTACTATCATGAGTCAGGCCATCGGAATGGCAATGAGAGGACTACGTCCAATCGCAGAGATTCAATACCTCGATTATTTTATATACGGTCTACAACCTTTGGCAGATGACCTGGCTACTTTAAGGTATCGAAGCAATGGTCTTCAACAAGCTCCTGCAATTATTCGTACCCGAGGACACCGCCTCGAAGGAATATGGCATGCTGGTTCACCGATGGGAATGTTGATTCATTCACTTCGCGGAATTTATGTTTGTGTCCCTAGAAATATGACTCAGGCAGTTGGATTTTATAATACATTGATGCAATCAGATGATCCGGGAGTGGTCATTGAATGTTTGAATGGTTATCGTTTGAAAGAGCATATGCCAGATAATATTGGAACATATACTGTTCCGCTGGGGGTTCCGGAAATTTTGCAAGAAGGGAAAGATGTTACCTTGATTACTTATGGAAGTTGTGTAAGAGTTGCGCAGGAGGGTGTAGGTCTTCTAGAACAAAGAGGTATCTCTGTAGAACTGATAGACGTTCAAACCTTGCTACCTTTTGATTTGGAAGAACGCATTGTTGAATCCATTAAAAAAACCAACCGGGTAGTATTTATGGATGAAGACGTTCCTGGCGGAGCAACATCCTTTATGATGCAGGAGGTTTTAGAAAATCAAAACGGGTATACTTATCTGGATTCTAAACCTAAAACATTGACAGCTGCTGCACATCGAACTCCTTTTGGTTCTGATGGTGATTATTTTTCCAAACCGAATAGTGAAGATGTTTTTAATGTTGTTTACAATATAATGAATGAGGTAGATCCAACGAACTATCCGGAGATCTGATTAATTGAAGAGAAAACTATTTTTTCCTATCATGTTAAATCTCGATTTATTTTGAACCGATTCATGGTTTTGGTTATAAAAGCTATGTATGCCTGTTTTTTCTATACTTTTAAAATTTTTTATTAATATATTTGACCGCTTAAATCCTGATATCTCAGGATGTAAGTATTTTATTATGGTGTTCAATTTAAAAATGTTGTCTTGAGTAAAAGCGTAGTAATTATTCCAACCTACAATGAGAAAGAAAATATCGCTAAAATTATAGCAGCGGTTTTTTCTTTGGAAACAGCATTTGACATTCTGATTGTCGATGATGGCTCTCCCGATGGAACAGCAGATATTGTAAAAGATTTGATGACTAGAAATGAAGGACGCTTGCATATTCACGAAAGAGAAGGTAAGCTCGGATTAGGGACAGCTTATATTGCTGGATTTAGATGGGGCTTGGAACGTGGTTACGACTATATCTTTGAAATGGATGCGGATTTTTCTCATAACCCGAAGGATTTATTACGATTACACGAATCCTGCCTGAAAGAAGGAACAGATTTAGCCGTTGGTTCGAGATATGTAAAAGGCGGAAAATTAGAGAATTGGCCTTTTGATCGAATTGCCTTGTCTTATGGAGCGTCTTTATACGTACGAATGGTAACCTGGATGCCCGTAAAAGATCCTACTGCTGGCTTTGTTTGTTATTCCAGAAAGGTGCTAGAGACGATTAATTTAGATAAAATTCGTTTTGTAGGCTATGCTTTTCAAATAGAAATGAAATTTGCAGCTTATTCACTAGGATTTAAACTAGCCGAAGTACCAATTACCTTTACAGATCGGGTAGAAGGTGTTTCTAAAATGAATACAAGCATCGTAAGTGAAGCAATTAAGGGTGTTTTGCAGATGAGATGGCAAAGTTTCTTTAATTCTTACGCTTTAGAAAGCGAAATATCGAAGTAATCTATGCATTAAATAACATTTTAACCCTTTTTTCTGAACAAAGTGGGAAAATGTGGCGTATTGAAAAAATAAAAATAATCAAAGGTGTAAGCGTCCGCCATCCATCTGGCAGGGAGGTTATACTCACTCCTCGTTTGTACATAATTATTGAAATGATGATTTACTCTTAAAGAAAAAATGTGAGTTAAAACTTGTTGATACAGGGGCCTACCGAATTAAAGGGCCTACATCCCTTTGTTTTTACATGGGTGGGCATCATTATTTGTTTTACAGT
>CAYXQH010000675.1:0-3689 GCA_964467425.1 uncultured Saprospiraceae bacterium | reverse complement strand
AAGTAGAAACTACATGGTATAAAACGTACAGTAAAAATAGTGCTGCTCGTTTGCCTCAATGTATTGCCATTGAAACGCAAGATAATGAGGTATTGATGGTGCTTGAGGATTTGAACAAATCTGGTTACCCCTTACGAAAGCGATCTGTTGGATGGAAAGAAATAGCTTCCTGTTTGGAGTGGTTAGCACAATTCCATGTAAGTTACCTAGGACAGGCTCCAGATGGACTTTGGGAAGTTGGAACTTATTGGCATTTAGAGACCAGACCTCAGGAATTAGCAGTGTTAGATGATCAAACTTTGAAGGAGGCAGCTCCTTTTATAAATGAAAAATTGAATTCATGTAAATACAAAACGTTTGTTCACGGCGATGCTAAGTTGGCAAACTTTTGCTTTGCTCAAAGTGGACAGATTGCCGGGGTAGATTTTCAGTATGTAGGCGGTGGTTGCGGAATGAAAGATGTGGCATATTTCATAGGCAGCTGTCTATCTGAAAAAGAGTGCGAACAATTGGAAGGGCAAATCCTTGACACCTATTTTGAGTTTTTCCAATCTCAACTTAAGAAAAAAAACGAAGCATTAGAAGCAGAATGGCGATCCTTATATCGAGTAGCCTGGGCAGACTTTCATCGCTTCCTAAAAGGATGGAGCCCAAGCCATTGGAAGATTAATAGTTATAGTGAACGAGTTACAGCTGAAGTAATTGACAATCTTTAGAAATGGATTTATTACAACTTAATAATATAGCAATTAAAGCAGCCCTTGCCGCAGGAAAAATTATTCAGCAATATATGAATAATGACGTTTTGGTAGAGGTAAAAGAAGGAGGAACAAGTTATGCATCACAGGTCGTGACCGCGGTAGACAAAGAATGTGAAAATGCAATTCTTTCTCACCTATTGCCTACCAGTGAAAAATTTAATTTAGCTCTTTTATCGGAAGAGACCGAAGATGATGGTAGTCGATTCGAAGAAGATTATTTTTGGTGCATTGACCCTATGGACGGAACACTTGCTTTCATTAATAAACACCCTGGATTTTCTGTATCTATTGCTTTAATTGCAAAAGATGGGACGCCGCATATCGGTGTAGTATTTGATCCTAGCACTGACACATTGTATTATGCTATAAAAGGAAAGGGAGCCTTTAAGAATTATAAAGCTTGGGAAATTAAACATACAAACGCCCATTTAACCTATGTGACAGATCGAAAGCTAGAGGATACTCCTCATGCAGAGAAAATAAAAAGCTTGCTAAATGAAAAAGTCAAGAATATGGGCTTAAATGGAGTGAAAGAAATCTATGGGGCTGGTGCAGTATTGAATAGTATTCTTGTTCTGGAAAATGGTCCGGCATGTATGCTAAAGCTTCCGAAAAAAGAAAACGGTGGAGGGAGTATATGGGACTTTGCTGCAACAGCGTGTATTTATCAAGAACTAGAGTTACCAGCAACGAATTTTGAAGGTGGAAGATTGGACTTAAATAGAAAGGATAGCACATTCATGAACCACCAAGGCGTCTTTTATCGAAATTTAAATATTGTGAAGTAATTGATCAGAAAAACGCTATAAAATAAAAACATATCTTTCGTATTTAACATCAAAAATTATTAAAGCGATTTTAGCCCCCCTTTATTCAAATCATTTAATAAAAAAGGATACATTTAGGGATGAAATTAACTCGTGAAATACATGCCTAATTCTCCTTCTTCCTACAAACATTGGTTTTACCTTTTATTAGTTGTCATTCTAACAATTGACCTTGGATATTCTTTCATGCAACATTACAGCGAAGTCGTCGATGGTGATGTAGGTCGTATAACGCTAAGCTATAAAGAGGTATTAAGTGACCCATTTGGAATGAAAGTAGTTTTAGAAGGGAAGCATTATCCTAACCCTAATCGCTATTTTGCTCACCTGGTGCAATCAGAATACTTTAAAAATGTTCCGCTCGCCTTGCAGTTCTTTTTTGATCCTATTGAAAGTATTTATATTTCCTGTGCTCTCCTGAAATTATTGATTCAGATCGGATTTATATGGCTTTTGACTATTTATGCAAATGGAAGAACGAGCTTGAGGAGTTTATCTTCTTTATGGACGACCTTACTAGTTTTTCCATTTATCCAAAACACCCAGTTTAATTACTTTTTAGGATTAATTCTTGAATCAATTACCTATACGATTAGTTATAGTTTACCTTTAGTTTTATTCTTATTATTTCTTCTTCCTTTCTATCAACAAGCGGCAGACAAAAGGTCGATGCTACAATCGAAATGGATGCACGTGCTATGGATGGGCCTGAGTGTTTTTATCATTTTAAATGGCCCTTTGGTTCCACCGCTAGTTTTACTAATCCTCCCGACAATACTATTTTTTTGGTGGCTAAAAAGAGTAGGCTTTTCGAACCAGCAAGGCATATTCACAAATTTCATTAAAGGCGTTTTAAAAATGCCGCGAGGCCTCACTGTGATAGGCGTTTTGACCATTTTATTAAGCTTGTATTCCTTTTATTTGGGCACCTATAATGTAGACAATGTTACGATTCCTTTAAGCGAACGATACCAGCTAATGGGTCAGGGTTTATTCAAGCACCTTACCTCAAAATTAGCCTTCTCACTCTTACTTGGATTTTGCATTCTAAACACCGTTTTATTATCTAAATTTCAGGACAAAGAAGCGCAATTTAAATGTCGTTTGTTCATGGGTATTGCCGTCCTTTCTATTTTCTACATCTTATTATTACCTTTTGGTGGTTATCGCGAATATCGGCCACTAATCATAAGTGGTGATACAATGATGCCGATTTCTATTGCACTGATTTTTTGCTTTGCTTCCTCTTCCCGATACCTACTATTAGCGTATCAAAATCGTGCGAAAAAATTATTCTTAGCCGGTGTTTCTTTTGTTTTAATTTACTTTATGATTGCTGATCGCCCTAATTTTGGCAAGCATGACTGCGAGAAGGAGATGTTGACACTTATTTCTCAAGCTACAACTCAAGAGGTTAAGATTCCCCGTCCTTGTTCTGTCCTGACCTGGGATACCATCACTGACAAACACGCCTCAAACTACAACTGTGAGTTATTGCAACTTTGGGGGGTTACGGATGTAGTAGAATTTTATTATAATGAAACAGAAGAGAAAACGCAGTAATTATATTCAGATTTGCTCTCCTACTCTTTCAAACCTACCAACTGGCAGACAAGGTATTGCGAGAACAGACATGGGCTAAATTTTGAGGAATACATTCTATTTGGGAGATCTAATGTATTTGTATGGGACGTAAAACGACATTAAGATATTGACTAACCATTACATCATCAATCTGTATATCCGATTCCATTAAGATATACCGTGCTATCACCTTTTTTAAGAGAAATTTTTGATTTGTGTCGAAAAGCTCTTTCCACTTTTACTCTATTTTTCTTATTCCGTCCTAGCTTACATAAGCGACAAGAACAACCTTTGTGAATCCTGAGTTTCATTTTAATAAAATTTAAGTAATAAATCTACAACACTATAATGATGTAAAATTGTTCCCAAAACAATATTATTTAAATAAGCATCCAATATTTTCTTCTCATTATTTAGAATTCCGAATACTCACCAAAATACAACTTTTACTCATCGGATCACCTCGAATAAGAAACTCCTAAAGAACCAACTATTGATTAGCTATATCTTAAGATTA
>CAYXQH010000674.1:0-3690 GCA_964467425.1 uncultured Saprospiraceae bacterium | reverse complement strand
AAAGTCATCGCCTGAGCACCCTGAACAAACTTTTGTTACAATGTATTAATTCAAACCAATTATCGCTGGGTTATTAGGTTCGCAGCAGTCAGCAACAGTCAATGTATTTGAAAAAATGGAACAACCTTGCGGGTTGGTAACTTCTACAAAATAGTTGCCACCTCCAGTTGGTGTTAGATTTTCTGAGGTAGCGCCAGTAATGATGACGCTATTTTTGTGCCACTGATAAGTCCAGCCAGACTCAGGTGAGGTGACTTCCAACTGAGTACAATCACCAGAAATTTCAATGGTCACGGCGAATCCACAATCAGGATCATCGCAATCGGTAAGACCGTCCATATCATCGTCGATTCCATTGCTACAAATTTCTCTCGGAAAAACAACCAATGATTTATCCATTACAATTACGCCATCAAAAATTTCTAATGGTGGTTTCCCAGATTTTCCATTATTAGTACTTTTCGAAAATAGGCTAATCTCAGTTGCAGTTCCGTAGGTTGTAGCAGTATTTTCAAAATACCCATCTGCATTGTAGATAGCATCTGGTTGATGTAAAACAATTTCAGCAGTCACGAAAACCTGAATTGATTCCCCTGGTTTTAGAATTCCTTCTTTGTTTAATAATCCGATATTACTATCCTTTCCAGAATATAACTTATTTATTTCTCCTGGAGTCTGCGCGCTAGTATTGTTGCCAATAGATGGGAACCCCACAATTTGAACAAACCCACCACCATAATTAGCAATAAAATCATCTTCTAATCTAATATTTTTCAAATCAACCATTCCCGTATTTTCAATCAAATATTCGAAAGTTAAATCATAGCTAAAGGGGTTTTGACTTGCTGCTGGCGGTGCTGGAATGTCAACGACACTTTTTGTCAATTTTATCTTTGGAAAACGAACAGGTGTCGGATCATCATTGCTCGATGGGTTGAGAATATCATCTGAAAGATCGGTTGTTGTATTGCTGAAATTATTGGTGGTTTGTCCGATTGCCTGATTTTCTAAAATAGAAAGGGTACCGGAAGCTTCAGGATTTAACTCAACCGTAAACTCAACTTTGATAGCATCTCCGGGGATCATAAGTCCAGAGACGCCATCAAATAAGTTTGGGTTAGTGCTACCGATTGGAAGTGTAGGATTTCCATTAAAAGAGGAAATATTTGGTCCATCTATCCAATCAATATATGCTGCTCCAAAATTGGCAGCCATGTCATCAATAATCTGGATACTATCAAAAATTGTTGTTCCATTATTTTCAAAAATGATTTCAAAAGTCACATCGTAATTGCCATTGGTTCCACTTGCTGCATTCTTTATTTTAGAAACGGCTTTGGTCAAAACAAGTGTATCCAATTGACAAGTGACGGAGGTAAATTCAGGAAAAGGGCGGGAACTTTGTAGCCACCAAGAGTTTATTGTATTTGATTCTCCGTACCCTTGCGAAGAGGTATTTGTCAGCCGATTCCAAATATGGCAAGGCATGGGGCACCCGTTTAATTCTACCAACGGTGGATTGGTTCCTGTTAATATGTTATTATCTAAATCAAGGTTATTGTCTTGATCTTCGAGGGCAAGTTGACTATCATCGTAAAAAATTACATTGTCAGCAACGGAACCGCCTGTTGGATGAATTAAGGTTGAAGTAAAACCAGGATTATTGTATTCAACATCATTCATCATAAAATGTACCTCGCCCTGAGAATATCGAATGAAAATTGGTAAATCTGTGAAAGGATCAACTTTGTCACCAAGTCCATCTGTCAAATCCCATGGAACACATCCGCGGAGGTCTCCGCCAACTAAAATTCTATCTATTAAAATTTTATCTCGGGTACCAGAGGTAAAAATTCTATCATTTTGATGTAAATCGAGAATAACCTCGATTAACCCTGGTCGGTCAACTTCATACTCAATACAAAAATCATTTCCCAAAGTATCGCACTGAGCGCCGCTTGTCAAAACAGGGCCATAATTTACAACTCCAAAAGTTCCTTCTACATACAAATTGGGGTCTGGGTCGTTAATAAAAATATCATACTCCGGGGGTTTGGTGGGTAAACCGGGGATTGATCTTCTATCTAAATTAAGATCTCCTGAATCTCCTGGCCCAGTACTATTAAATGCTAATGCAAAGGTCAAGCCTCTAAAACCTGAATTTTCAAAATCAACCAAATGAACAAACCCGTCATCGGTAAGAGTATATACTTTTCCTTCAAAAGGTTGATTGAATATATCCGGATCTCCATCAGTTGTTGCTCTAAACCACCAATTTTTCGAATATAATCTACCCAATTTGGGCTCATTTGCTGAGTCGATAACTGATATATCCCACCAAACAATTCCTTCATTTCGAAAACCTCCCGTGTTTGGGTTGTCCAAATTAAATTCTAAATGATAGATTCCCGGACTTGTTGGTGAAAATTTAAATATCGGATTAGAAACATCATATCCTATTCCGCTTCCAAGATCTGGCCCTGCAACCACCTCATCATAATCTTTACCATTTAGATTGGCAGCATTCAAAACGAAGGGGCCATGCACTACATTACCAAGCGCATCAACTACTCGGAAACTATAAGACTCATTTGAGATAAGTCTGTAATCTCCATATCCTAAACCAGAAAATGCAAAATAAACTTCTTCGGTAGCATCGAGGACGGCAAAATTTATACCTTCTACTGTGCCTCCTGTACCGTAATTGGCAAAACCTTCTCTTATTTGAAGCAAAACCCAATCGTCTTCAGTAGGAGACATTTCTTTAGTGCCTTCTGCGAGGACAAAGGTAGGTAGGACTAAAGTTAAAAGGGATCCTAATAATATTAATGTACGTCTCCAATGGAGAAATATTTTTTTTGTTGACATGTTGGGAATTACATAAAATTATAGTAAAAACTGTAATTTTAATGTTTGGGTACCCTATCCATTCAACAAAACATATACCAAAACAAAGTTTTGTTTTTTGACCAAAATCAAAATAAACAATGTTTTTTCATTTCCAACAAATTAAATGCTTGCAAATAGAATTTAATTAACTCCTAATATAATTAGTTCAGTTGGTTCGCAACAGTTTGCAATGATTAAAGTATTTGATGTGATAAAACATCCTTCAGGAGTAATAATTTCTACATAGTAATTTCCTTCTTCAGGTGCAGTAGGCAAATAAAATTCATCTGTCGCACCAGCGATTAAGTTTCCATCTTTGAACCATTGGTAAGTCCAACCTGACATGGGCGAATCAACATCTATTCTATCACATCCACCAGAAATAGTGATTGAAAAACTACAATCAGCTTCACACTCATCGTCATCAAAATCCACCATTCCATCAAAATCATCATCGAGACCATTATCACAAATTTCAAAAGGAAAAAGGGTTGGATCATCACTACTTCCAGTATCACCTAAAGTTCCATTATTAATTCCAGAAGGGGTTTCAGTGTCAGTTGGATCGATACCTTCATCTGACAAATCACTCACCCATGCACAATCAAATAAACCTGAAACAGATGCTTGATTTGCCAAAAAACCAGATGGATGATAAATCGCACCTGCTGCATATGGAGAAACTTCAACCACGACTTGAACGACGATTTGTTCACCTGGTTGGAGCGTCGCCATGCTGTCCAACAATTCTATATTTGAACTACCATCGAAGGTAGTGTTTATTCCCCCAGGAGCTGCTGC